>JBBSRF010000176.1:0-5565 GCA_038243335.1 Sphingobacteriales bacterium | reverse complement strand
CTTGGGATATTATTCGCTATGCTAAAGATCAGGGATATTATCATGTAGGTAGAGGTTCTGGAGCAAATTCTACTGTTGCCTATTGTCTTTGTATTACAGATGTAGATCCAATTGAATTAGATTTATATTTTGAACGGTTTTTGAATGCAGAACGTACCTCTCCACCAGATTTTGATTTGGATTTTTCTTGGGATGAAAGGGAAGATGTGCAAGATTATATTTTCAAAAGATATGGACGAGAATATACGGCGCTGTTGGGTACCATGTCAACATTTAAAGATCGCTCTGTGATTAGGGAAATCGGGAAAGTAATTGGATTGCCAAAAGCTGAAATAGATGGGTTTACTGATCCAACCAGAGCTCATATAAATAGGGATAATGACACATTTAAAAAAATTACCGCTATTTACAATCACATGCAAAATATGCCCAACCAACGAAGTATTCATGCAGGTGGGGTATTAATTTCAGAAGAGCCAATTACTTATTATACAGCACTTGATTTGCCACCAAAAGGAATGCCAACTGTACAATGGGATATGTATGAAGCAGAAAAGATTGGATACGATAAATATGATATTCTTTCGCAGAGAGGTATTGGGCACATCAAAGAGGCAGTTAGGTTAGTTGAACTTAACCAACAGAGAAAGATTGACATTCATAAAGTAAAAGATTTTATGAAAGATCCAAACCTCAACGATAAATTAAAGATTGGAGATACCATAGGTTGTTTTTACATTGAATCTCCCGCTATGCGTCAATTACTTTATAAGCTTACTTGCGATAATTATCTCACTCTGGTTGCTGCAAGCTCTATTATACGGCCCGGTGTCGCAAGTTCTGGAATGATGAAAACATATATCCAGAATTTTCATCAACCAAACAAAGTGAAATACCTTCATCCCGTAATGGAAGAAAAGTTAAAGGAGACTTTTGGCGTAATGGTTTACCAAGAAGATGTAATTAAGATCTGCATCCATTTTGCCGGTATGGATGGTACGGATGCAGATATTTTGCGTAGAGGAATGAGTGGAAAATATCGCTCCAAAAAAGAGTTTGAAAGATTAGTAGCACGTTTTTTTGAACTTGCAGAAAATCTAGGCAGACCGAAAGAAGTGATTGCAGAAGTATGGAGGCAAGTTTCCAGCTTTGCTGGCTATAGTTTTTCTAAAGCTCATTCTGCCTCATTTGCGGTAGAGAGTTATCAAAGTCTATTTTTAAAAACCTATTATCCAAAGGAATTTATGGTTGCCGTACTGAATAACTATGGTGGTTTTTATTCTAGATGGCTTTACGTGCAAGAACTCCAGAAAAGTGGAGCGAAAGTTCATTTGCCGTGTGTAAATAAAAGTTTTGGAGTAGTAAGTATTTTTGGTGATGAAAGTTATCTTGGATTTGTTGGAATTCAGGGTTTTGAATCCAAATTGATTGATATTATAGTAGAACAACGAAAAGTGAATGGCAGCTATTCTTCTTTAGATGATTTTGTAAAACGAACGGGTATTTGTTTAGATCAATGTGTTATTTTGATTAGGGTTGGGGCATTTCTGTTTACGGGAAAGAGTAAAAAGAAACTGCTTTGGGAGGTGCATTTACTTTTTGGCTCTAAAGTAAAGCCAAATAAACATGCAGAATTATTTTCAATAGCGCCTAAAAATTATTCGATGCCTGAATTGGTGAATACTCCTCTTGAAGATGCTTATCATGAGTTAGAATTATTAGGATTTCCACTATCACTTTCTATGTTTGATTTGCTCAAGACCACATACCGTGGGAGTGCAATGGCAATGCAGTTAAAGCAATTTATTGGTAAATCTATCAGAATGGTAGGTTTGTATGTCACCGAGAAAACCGTGCGTACAAAAAATAACAAAAAAATGTGGTTTGGCACTTTTTTAGATGCTGAGGGAAATTTTTTTGATACCACGCATTTTCCAAATTCAACACCAACTTATCCATTTAGGGGTTCTGGATGTTATCTAATTGAAGGAAGAGTAGTGATGGATTTCGGATTTCCAAGTATAGAAGTACAGCAATTTGCAAAACTTCCAATTGTCGATAATCCTATTATGAATTAGCAATCTCTCGAATTTTTTATCTTATTATTGATTATTTACAAATAAAGCAGCCTTCAATTAGATGCTTTATTTGTTAAATCTATCTTATTTAAAAATTAATCCTCTTTAAACATTTTGTTGACAGCTTTCTGCACTTTTTCGATATCAGCATTAATTGTTTTTTGGATAGCAGGATCAAATGATGAGGTAAATCTAGTTTCTATGGAGATTATTTCTTGAGTATTGGTAATGTTTAATCTAAAAATATGTTTGCCAAACTTAAATCCAGCTCCAATTTTCGTGATATCATTTTCAACGGTTTGTATAAATTCATAACTATTACTCAATTGATCTAATAAATCTTTTATAGCTTGAAATATCAAGTCCGTTTCAATATTTAAATCATTGATAATGATGGTAGTTTTTTCTAAAGCATCTTTAAGTTCTTTATTTCCTCTAACATCTTTATGCATGTGTATTTGCTGTAAGGTTTCTAGTAAATCTTCGCTATAGATAATACGTCTTTTATCTGTGATTAATATTGTTGTAGTATTTTCTTTATTTACTTGTTTAACATTAATTTCATCGTTACCGTCTTTTATAGTGTATTCGCTAAGTGATATATTTTCAATTTTTGCATCAGCTATAGCATTTTTTAATGTCTTTACAATATGATCCAAAACTGGATAATTTTCTATTTCGCTCATTATATTAATTTTCTGCAAAGGTAACCTTGTTAATTGATTATTTTTAATTTTTTAATTTCTCATTGCTTAAGATAGCTAAATAAGCTTTTCATTATTCAATAATAAATGGACTTAGTCAAAATTCACTAATGAAGTAAATCTAAAAACCAAGATTCATTTATGATTTAAAACTTTTATATTTAGCTTTTAAAATAAATTAATAATTTCACATAAGTTGTCTTTTGTATAAAAGCACCTCCAAAACAATTATCATGAAGAAACAAGTAGTTTTGCTTTTAATACTGATTTTAACTACAAAAATCTACGCACAAGATATCATCATTAAAGATATTAATATGATAACGATGACAACAGATAGTTTGATTTCCAAACAAAGTTTATTAATTAGAGATGGCAAAATTAACAAAATAGGAGATTACAAAAACTTACCTAAGAATAAAGAAACGACAATCATCAATGGAAAAGGTAAATATCTAATGCCGGGTTTAGTTGATATGCATGTTCATTTACCTGAAGGAAACAAAATTGAAAAATTATTACTTTCGAATATTGCTGCTGGCGTTACACAAATTCGTGTAATGAATAGTGTTGAGCCTCAAATACAACTTAGAGAAAATTTGAGTAAAAAAATAGAGTTAATCAGTCCTAAAATTCATTACAGTCACTTAATTAAAAGTAATGAAACCTTTACGCAACTACAATCAGATAGTTTAATGGAGCAATTAAAAACTGAGAAAATTACATTTATTAAGTTACTAAGTTTATCTAATGAGCAAACTTTTGATAATCTTACAAAGTCTGCTAATAAATATCATATCACAATTGGAGGGCATTATCCAGCATATCAAAAAGATGGTAAATCAGTTAGATTAGATATAGAAAAAGTAATTAAAAGTAATTACAAAAGTATTGAACATTTAGCTGGATATATTTCTTTGCAGGATGATGTTCGTTTGGACAATGCAATACAAATGACAAAAGCTTATGACATTTATAACTGCCCTACGCTAGATTGGGATATTACGAGCTATAATCTTCAATATCCTGATGAATATAAAAATAGAATAACTTATCAATTTTTGCCAAAAAAGTATGCTCAGGAATGGGATAATGAATATTCTAAGGATATACAGAAAGCAGGTGGAAAAGAAAAGGTTATCGCATTTAGAGATAAGTACATGACTACTTTCAATTTAAAATTAAAAGTTCTTAAAAAACTGTATGATAACAATTGCTTATTATTGTTAGGTTCAGATCCAAGTAATAATTTACAAGCTGCTGGTTTTAATGTTTATGAAGAAATGGTAAATTGGAGTAAATCTGGAATAGATAATTATACAATTTTGAAATCAGCTACTGTAAATCCTTCAAAATTTTTCAATGAAAGTGATAAATGGGGGACTATTGAAATAGGAAAAAATGCTGAACTCATTATTTTACAAAAAAATCCATTACAAAACATAAATAACATCACAAGTATTGAAACAACGATATTAGGTCAAAAGTTATTTCAAAATAAAGCGCTAATAAATCAATTGTAAAATATGGAATATTTAATTTTAAATTCTTAATAACTTTTATGATGTAAGGAATTTAATTTTCTTTTCAAATTACCACTAATATTTACCATTTATATGAATATTGAAAAAGTCAGGTCTCTATTTCCTGTAACAAAGGAAGCAGTTTATCTTAATAATGCATCCCAATGCCCATTAAATACTTTGGTAAACGATAGGCTTCAAGCTTTTCTAAAAGTTGAATTAAATCCTATTGGAAAAAAAGCATTTGATCGAAATTCTACAAAGATTTTACTATCAAAATTATTAGGTGGTGTGCCTGAAGAATATGCTTTAGTAACAAGTACTGGTGTAGGTATTGGTACAATTGCACAAGGAATAGTTTTTGAAAAGGGGGATAATGTGGTGTTGCCTGAACATGAACATTGGAATAACACCTTTCCTTGGTTACAACTTGAAAAGAAAGGAGTTGAGGTTAGATTCGTAAAGCTTAATGATGATCATACTTTAGACCCAGAAGCATTTGAAAAACTTGTTGATGTTAACACACGTGTTGTAGCTATTGCAGCAGTACGTTATAATAGTGGATTTAGACCAAATTTAGCTAAAATTGGAAAAATTGCTCATGATAAGGGAGCAATTTTTGTTGTGGATGTTGCTCAGGCAGCAGGTATGATTCCGATTAATGTTCATGATGATCAAATTGATGTAATGTCAGGTTGCGGATTTAAATGGCTGCTCGGAATGCATGGAACAGGTTTTCTATATGTTAACAATAGAGTAATTGATAGGATAAATCCAATATTACCTGGAATGTACGCTGCTGAACATATTTTTAATAAACTTAGTTTTCACAATGATTCTAGGAAATTTGAAACTGGCACAATTGCCTACCCACTATTTAACGCTTGGTCTGCTGGACTTGAGTTATTGCTTGATATTGGCATTAAAAATATTTATGAGAAAGCTTTAGAAAATACAGATATTATTATTGAAGGACTTCAAAAAAAAGGATATCAAATAGTTTCACCAATAAAAAATAGACATGAACGAACAGCAATTGTTCATTTTAATTTAGGTTCATACGAAACCACAAAAATCCTTTATGAAAAACTCATCAATAAACTAGTATTGGTAACATTGCAAGGAAATAATATTCGAATTAGTCCTAACTTTTTTAATACAAAAGAAGAAATTAATGTGTTTTTAAATGTGATATAAATATTGATGAATTGGATAAGGGTTTATTTCACCTAATTGTAACTTAAAGAAAATAATCATAAT
>JBBSRF010000175.1:0-5578 GCA_038243335.1 Sphingobacteriales bacterium | reverse complement strand
TGCTATTGGTGTTGCAGCTGCTAGCGTTACAAGAGAACCAATTATTTTAGCTACAGTTGCAGGATTAGTTGCAGGTGCATTATCTATGGCCGCAGGAGAATATGTTTCAGTAAGTTCTCAAACTGATACAGAAAAGGCAGATATTGCTAGAGAAAAAATAGAGCTTGAAGAAATGCCTGAGGAAGAGTTGAATATTTTAGCTCAAATTTATGAGAGAAGAGGTTTGAAAAAAGAAACAGCCATGCAAGTTGCCATGGAGTTTACGCAGCATGATGCATTAGCTGCGCATATTAGAGATGAACTAGGTATCAATGAAATTAGTCAGGCTAACCCTATTCAAGCAGCATTAGCTTCAGGGGCTTCATTTACTGTGGGTGGTGTTTTACCACTGTTGGTGATTCTTTTTGCACCTATAAAATTTATGGAATATTGGCTTTACGGTTTCACCATAGTTTTTCTAATTATTTTAGGAACAATAGCAGCAAAAACAGGTGGTTCAAGTGTTAGTAAAGCTATCATCAGGATTACTGTTTGGGGAACTATCGCAATGGGACTATCAGCATTAGTCGGTTACCTTTTTGGAATCAAAATTTAATTTAATCAGATCATTTATCTATGTGGTGGCAATATTTATTAGTTTTTTTAGGGGCATTGTTATTTGATATTGTTCCATTTCCATTTGCGCCTGCTTTTACCATTATGATTTTCCTTCAAGTTTTTTTTAATTTAAATATTTGGTGGGTCCTCATAATTGGTGTTGCTGGGTCTGTGTTAGGCAGATATATTCTTTTGTTATATGCTCCGTTAATAGCTGAAAAGTATTTGAAAACAACAAAGAATAAAGATTTTCAATATTTAGGCGAAAAAATGAATGAGAGCAAATGGAAAGGTGTTTTAGTTGTACTTGCTTATTCTTTATTACCATTGCCCACTACACCACTTTTTTTAGGTGCAGGCATTTCTAAAATAAAAGCGATTTACATTATACCTGCTTTCCTTGTAGGTAAATTTACGAGTGATGCTATTGCTCTACATGTAGGCAAATATGCTACAGAGAATTCTCAAAATATTTTACAAGATGCTTTATCATGGAAATCAATTTCAGGTTTAATTATAGGTTTCTTAATGCTTTTTTGCCTATTTTTTATCAATTGGAGAACCCTAATTCAATGTAGAAAGTTAGTGTTTAGTTTTAGCGTTTTAAAATAATTAAATTTTATTAGCTATAAATATCCATAAATAAATAGTGGAAAAACGTCAAGATATGACTATTTATCTACGCCGATTTTAGTATCTACAACTTTTTTACTTCTAAACCTAGGGAACTGCATCGGACTTTTCTCAGGCCTTTCATCGCCTAATAGTACCCCCCATTGTTTGAATTGGTCAGTACGATCGAAAATGATTTTTAATACCGCAATAATTGGTAAAGAAAGGAACATACCCGAAATTCCGGCAATTGTACCTCCAATTATTACACCTAATATAGAGAATAAGGCATTAATTTTTACTTTAGAGCCAACAATTCGAGGCATTAAAATATTATTATCTAAAAATTGAACTACCGCAATAACACATAAAACAGTAATTACTGGCCACAATTCTGTTGAGGAGGTTAAGGTTAGTAATACACCTATTAAATTACCTATTAATGCGCCTACGTATGGAATTAAATTTAACAGCGCAAATATTACTCCAATTAATAAAGCATGCTTTATACCTATTAATAAAAGCAATCCACCTAAGAGAATAGTCATATAAGTTACTTGGATTAACAAGCCAACTAAATAGCTTTTTATAATTGATTCAGTTTCATAAACAACTTCTTTAACTTTAGGATGATGAGCTGGTTTAAACCACATAAAGGTAAAACGCAGCAGAATATCTTTATAAAACAAAATCAAATAAATATATATTGGTAACAATCCTACAAATACAAAAATTCCACTTAAAGTTACTGCTGCTCCACTAGCAGCTTTTCCTCCCATTGCTAATAAATCATCACTTTTCTCTCTTAAAAAAGTTTCTTGCTTTTTAATATCTATACCAGAAAAACCACTTACCCATTCTTGTAGAGATTGAAGATGTTTTGCCACATTTTGTTTAATTTGTGGGAAATCATCTACTAAAATTCCAATTTGTGCAGAGAAAAACCAAACAATACCAGCTACAAAGATTAATACAATTAAAATAGGTAAGATAATTGCAACCGTTTCTGGCATTTTGTGTCTTATTAAAAAACGATAAATCGGTAATAGCATAATACTAATAAAAAATGCCATCATAATTGGCATGATAATGCCTTGACCAATTACCAAAAGTGTTACTACTAATGCAACACCTAATAATTCTATAGATCGTCTTACTGTTAGTGGAATTTCATTCATAGTGCTTAATTGTTTTCAAAATATTTAACAGCAAGTTACAGAAATTGTTTGTTCAAAAAAAGATAAAAGATAAAGGAACAAGGAGCAAAGAACAAAGTTAAAAGAGTACAGAACCGATGATACAATTGAACTTTCACAAATTGAACCAATAAAAATCTTATTTTTGTAAAGTTAAAAATCTTTTTTCTTTGCTCTTTATTCCTTTATCCTGAAAAATGTACACAACAGATACTATTATTGCATTATCAACTCCACCTGGAAGTGGCGCTATTGGTGTTATTCGCTTATCTGGACCAGAAGCTATTACCATAACCAACAGTGTTTTTGGAGGTAAAGATTTAACAAAACAACAATCACATACCTTACATTTTGGATTAATAAAAGATGAAAATATTATTATAGATGAGGTTGTAGCGAGTTTATATGTTGGACCGAAATCTTACACTAAAGAAAACGTAGTGGAGATATCTTGTCATGGTTCTAACTATATCATTCAGCAAATTTTAAATTTATTAATTAAAAAAGGAGCAAGGGCTGCCAAGCCTGGTGAATTTACTTTACGTGCATTTTTAAATGGAAGTTTAGATCTAAGTCAGGCCGAAGCAGTTGCCGATTTAATTGCATCTGATAGTAAAGCATCTCACGATGTGGCCTTACAACAAATGCGAGGTGGTTTTTCTAATGAATTGAAAGATCTACGAGAGCAATTGATCCATTTTGCATCGATGATTGAATTAGAATTGGATTTTGGAGAAGAAGATGTGGAGTTTGCTAATCGCGACCAATTGAAATCCTTAACTTTGAAAATAAACTCGGTTTTACATCGCTTGATTTCTTCTTTTGAAATGGGAAATGTATTGAAAAATGGGGTTCCAATTGTAATAGCAGGTAAACCAAATGTGGGCAAATCAACTTTGTTAAACGCTTTACTAAATGAAGAACGTGCGATAGTTTCTGATATTGCAGGTACAACTAGAGATACGATTGAAGATGAGTTGACCATTAACGGCATCATATTTCGTTTTATTGACACGGCAGGTATTCGTGATACTTTAGATATTATTGAAGCAAAAGGAGTAGAGCGTACTTTGGCAAGAATGAAGCAAGCTAAGCTAATAATTTACATGGTAGATGCTTTGCAGACACCAGATGAATTGGATGAACAGTTAATAGATTTGCGTAAAATTGATATTCCATTTTTGGCTGTTGTGAATAAGGCTGATTTATTTAATGAGGTTCAAAAAGTTGAATTTGCAAAAAAAGAAGTATTATTTCTTTCGGCCAAAGAAAATATAGGTGTAGAAGAATTGAAAACAGCCTTATTGGCTAAAGTTAATTTACTTTCGATCAATACCAGCGAAACTTTAGTGACTAACATCCGCCATTTAGAAGCACTTAAAAATACGGAAAGCGCACTAGTAAATGTGTTAAATAATATCGATAATCCGGTAACTTCTGAGTTTTTGGCGTTAGATATTAAACAAGCTTTACATTACTTAGGTGAGATTACTGGCACAGTTACTACTGATGACCTTTTAGAAAATATTTTCTCGAAATTTTGTATAGGAAAGTAAATTTACGTCTCATTTATTGAATTTTATCTGATAAACTAATTAATTGTTAGATAAATAAAATTGTTTAAAACTTTGATGGAATTTATATTTAATTCTTTACATATTGTAAAAAATTAACCGACTCAGGACTATGAAAATTCTACATCTAACCGACTTTCACTTTAAAAAATTATTGCACAATGAATTTAAGCAGGATACAATTGTCGAAAATATTATTAATCATCATTGTTGTCCGATAAAAACAATTAAAAAAGAAGCCAAATTAATGGCTTCTTAAATTTATCGTAATTTAGAGTTGCAAAATTCAAATAACGATGAGTAAAAGTAATTATTTTTCTAGTAAATCTGTTTTCGGACAGCTGATTTCTTTAATTGATGACAAAAAGATAAAAGCTGCTGTTAAAAATCACGATTCTGATAGATATGTAAAGCGTTTTAAGAGCAAAGATCACCTGATAAGTATGCTTTTTTGTTCGTTTGCCAAGTGTAATTCCCTTCGAGAAGTTTCGGGTGCAATGCTTGGTTTGGCTGGTAAAACAGGAAGTTTTCAGCTTAGGCACATTCCAAAAAGGAGCACATTATCAGACGCAAACAAGACTAGAAAAATTGAATTCTTTGAAGAAGTTTACAATAAATTATTACATCAATATAGTTCAGTTTTATCGGACAGCCGAATTGAAAATGTACTCAATAAACAGGTTAAAATTGTTGACAGCAGCACTATTAGCCTGTTCAAAGATATATTAAGTTGTGTTGGACGTAAGTGTAAAGAGGGGAAAAGTAAAGGTGGGATAAAAGTGCATACGGTTATAAATGCAGATGAAATAGTTCCCAATCTAGTTTGGTTTAGTCCAGCAACTACCCACGACCACAACTTTTTAAAAAAGTTGAAATGCGATGATAATACAGTTTATGTTTTTGATAAAGGTTATAATGATTATAAGGCATTCAAGCATTTTACAGATCACAAAACAGGTTTTGTAACCCGAATAAAAGACAATGCTATGTATGAGGAAATTGAAAATTTAGAAATACCAGAACGCACACATAGTGGAGTTCTAAGTGATAAAATAATTGAAGTTGAAATAAAAGAAGGTAAAGAACAAACAAAGTTAAAATTACGAAAAGTGACTTTTTATGATCGGGAAAATAAACGAGAATTTGAATTTTTAACCAATTTATTTGAATTAAGAGCCGATTTAATAGCTGGATTGTACAAAATTAGATGGCAAATAGAATTATTATTCAAGCAGTTAAAACAGAATTTTCCGTTGCGTTATTTTTTAGGCGATAATGAGAATGCAATTAAAATCCAGATATATTGCGTTTTGATTGTTAATTTACTGATCGCAGTAATCAAAAAGAAACTAAAGCGAAGTTGGGCATTTTCAAATTTAGTCAGTTTTTGTAAAATTCATCTTTTCAACTACATTCAATTGATAAAGTTTCTAGAAAATCCAGAAAAAGACTGGATTATAGATAAAGCTGAAATAGAACAATTGTCGTTTTTCTGATGCCTAGTTTTGAGAATGTACAAAAAATAGATTTTAACTAATTGATTAATAAATAGATAAAAAAATAAAAAGTCCGATATTGATTTTTATCGGACATTAATGA
>JBBSRF010000174.1:0-5626 GCA_038243335.1 Sphingobacteriales bacterium | reverse complement strand
CACACTTAGGTGGTGATGATTTTGATCACGAAGTGATTGATTGGTTAGCAGAAGAATTCAAGACGGAAAACGGAATGGATTTAGCTAAAGATCCAATGGCTTTACAACGTTTAAAAGAAGCTGCTGAGAAAGCTAAAATTGAGTTATCTAGTACAACTTCTACAGAAATTAACTTACCATATATTACTGCTGATGCTAGCGGACCAAAACACTTAGTACGTACGTTAAGTCGTGCTAAATTTGATCAATTATCTGCTGATTTAGTTAAACGTACAATTGACCCTTGTAAAACTGCTTTGAAAAATGCTGGTTTAAAAGTTGGTGATATTGATGAAATTATTTTAGTAGGTGGCTCAACACGTATGCCTGCAATTCAGGATGCGGTTAAAGCTTTTTTTGGTAAAGAACCAAGTAAAGGTGTAAACCCTGATGAGGTTGTAGCAATTGGTGCTGCTATACAAGGTGGTGTTTTAACTGGTGAGGTTAAAGATGTATTGTTATTAGATGTTACGCCACTTTCTTTAGGTATTGAAACTATGGGTGGTGTAATGACTAAATTAATTGAAGCAAATACAACTATTCCATCTAAAAAGGCTGAAACTTTCTCTACAGCTGCTGATAATCAGCCTTCGGTAGAAATCCATATTTTACAAGGAGAGCGTCCAATGGCTGCTCAAAACCGTACCATTGGTCGTTTTATTTTAGACGGAATTCCACCAGCTCCAAGAGGTGTACCTCAAGTAGAAGTTGCTTTTGATATTGATGCTAACGGTATCTTACACGTAAGTGCTAAAGATAAAGCTACTGGTAAAGAGCAAAAAATTCGTATTGAAGCTTCATCTGGTTTAACAGAAGAAGAAATCAAGAAAATGAAAGAAGAAGCAGAAGCTAATGCAGAATCTGATGCTAAACAAAAAGAAGAGGCAGATAAAATTAACGGTGCTGATGCTTTAATTTTCTCTACTGAGAAACAATTGAAAGAATTTGGTGAAAAATTATCTGATGATAAAAAAGCACCAATTGAAGCTGGGTTAGAGAAATTAAAAGCAGCTCATTTGTCTCGTAATTTTGCAGATATTGATGCAGCCCAAGAAGAGTTACAAAACGCTTGGAATGTTGCTTCGGAAGAAATGTATAAAGCTGGTGAGCAGCCTCAAGATGCTGCTCCACAAGCTGATGCTCAAGAGGCTGGCGATACAGTTACCGATGTTGAGTTTGAAGAAGTAAAAGACGAAGAGAAAAAGTAATTTAACTCTCAGTTTTCAATTGACAGTTGTCGGTTGAATTATTTAAAAATAAAAAGCGTTGCTGATTAATTTCAACAACGCTTTTTTCCTTATAGGACTCGTCTCGTTGCGAGAAGTGAAATCATTGATCAAACTTCTTGTAATTAAGATTCTGAAATAAATTCGGGATGACGATCAACTATGGTTTTTATAAACAATCTTCAATGATATCTTGCAAGATTTTTTCATTTTCAAAAAGTTCACTTAACAATTTAAATTGATTTTTTGCCCTGTCTAGATTTTGTTCTGGATAGGTAATTGGATAATAAATATTATCATTTAGGTAATCTGTTAAAAAACGCAAAGCTTGCATATAAATCATATACTTACCTGAAAATAAGATCAATTCCTTTTCTGTTTCAGTTAAAATATCAGCCATTTCAGAAAGATATCCATTAACAGTAGCTTCAAAATAATCTAAACGAATATTAATTTTGCTTAAATCAGTTTCGTTTTCAGAAAATGCACAGAGGTAAGTACGCATCATATCTCCTAAATCAGAGATAAATTTCCCAGGCATTAATGTGTCTAAATCAATTACGCAAACGCCATCGTTGGTATCCTTATCTAATAATACATTACTAATTTTAGTATCGTGATGCATTACGCGATTTGGAAAATTTTTGCTGTTCTTGTAAGATTTGTAATAATCAATTATAAAATGATGATGGATTGATGTCTCAATTTCTTTAGCAGCATTATCTTTCAACACGCTTCCTGTTTTATCTATTGCAAAAGTAAATTGCTCATATCGCCAATTTAAATCATGGAAACCAGAGATTGTTGGGTTTAGGATGGATGGGTTAAAATCTTTTAGTAGTCTGCTGAGTTTGCCAAATTGCTTTGCAGCTTCATATGCTTGTTTAGGTTCATTTAATTTGTCGTGAGCAATCGTGTCACTAACAAAAGGCATAAGACGCCAATATTCGTCCTCAAAATGAAACATTAATTCGCCAGTTAAGGTGCTAACTGGAGCTGGAAATAGATAATTTGGGCTATTTGTTTTTAAATAATCTGCTACAGCTTTAATGTTGTTTGCTATTGCATTCGGATTTTTAAAAACTTTTGTATTGATTTGTTGTAAAATGAATTTATTCTCTTTTTGTGTAGTTAACAAATAGGTTCGGTTAATATGTCCCGAACCTATTTGTTGTAATTTAATGGATTCTAATGTAAATCCGTACGCTAATAAAATTTCTTCATTAACGCTTATTTCCATAACTTTTCAGGATAAATACCATCTTTAATTAACTGATCTATGCTTGCTTTTACAAATGGCTTATCTTCTTTATAGGTAACCCCAAACCATTGGTTAGAAGTTGGTACAACTTGAAAAGTTGCAGCATTACTTTTCACTAAATTTTCCCCAATTAATGGAATAAAGAACTCTGCCTTAGGCTTGTCTTTATTAGCCATCGCAAATTCTTTAAAAAGTTGTTCAGTTATTTTGAAAACGGCAGGAGTAAAACCCCAAAAATTCATAGAAACTGGAGTTTCAAAAGCTAATGGATATTGTTTTTCATCTTCTTCATAAACAATAGCATCTCCTTTTTTAAAAACTTTGGTTCTTTCTACAATTTCACTTAGGTTTCCCACTTCATCAACTTTACAAACACCACGAGATACAGCACCAAAATCTGATAAAGTTTTTCCAATTTGATAACCAATTATGGAATAATTACTATCCGTGGCATCTTCATTTAAAAAGTCAACCATTTTTTTAAAAGCATCATAGCCATAAAAATCATCAGCATTAATTACACAAAAGGGCTCTTTTACAATTTTTCTTCCGGATAAAATTGCATGTGCTGTGCCCCAAGGTTTTTCTCGATATATTTCTTCTTCAATACCGAATTGCTTCAAATCGAAATCCTGAAAAACATAATCAACTTCTATTTTTCCTTTTAATTTTGGATCAAAAATACTCCGGAAATTTTCTACAAATTCTTCTTTAATGATAAATACAACTTTGCCAAAACCGGCTTTAATTGCATCATGTATAGAATAATCGATAATAGTTTCGCCATTTGGACCAAAACCATCTATTTGTTTCATGCTTCCATAGCGGCTAGCCATTCCGGCTGCTAAAATTAGTAAGGTAGGTTTCATTAATTATATTTAGATAGAGGGGTTTATAATAATAATTCAAATTTAAGTTTTAAAAACCAAAGAGACCACCGCTTTTTGACCTTGTTTTTTTTCCTGTAAGCATGCCAAAAATTCCTCTCACAATTTCTCTTCCTATTTGCCTAGTAATGGTAGCGCCCATTACCTCTTCCACAATGCTTTTTTCTCCAGGTTTTGGTTTACTCTCTTTTTCTACTCTTTTTTGCTCTTCAATAACGGCTTTTGTTTCATTTTCTTCAGCCATTTTCTGATTGATTTTATCAGTCAACATTTCGAATGCACTTACAGGATCTATACTTTTTTGATATTTGATAAATAGCGGACTTGATTGCATTAACTTTTCGCAATCTATATTTGCCATTGGTCCCATCACAGCTCGTGGTGGGGTAAGCATTGTTGCAGCAACTTCTGTTGGAATTCCTTTTTCATTTAAAACAGTTATTAAGGCTTGTCCTGTGCCTAATGCAGTCAACATTTTATCAATTTGGTAAAAGTCTGATTTCGGATAAGTATTTACAGTTTTCTTTAAAGCATCCACATCATTTGGTGTGAAAGCCCTTAATGCATGCTGCACACGGTTACCTAATTGCGCTAATACGGTATCAGGAATGTCCATGGGTGATTGTGTACAGAAGAATACGCCGATACCCTTAGAGCGAATTAACCTGATGATTGTATTTACTTGTTCTAAAAATGCTTTTGGGGCATCGTTAAATAAAAGATGGGCTTCGTCAAAGAAGAAAACTAATTTTGGTTTATCTAAATCTCCAGCTTCTGGCATCGATTGATAGATTTCTGCCAATAAACTCAATAAAAAAGTAGAGTATAAAACGGGTTGGTTTTGTACATCTGATATGTTCAATAAGCTGATTACGCCTTTTCCGTCTACCCGACTAAAAAGATCTTCTATATCATAAGATGTTTCACCAAACATGCTCGCTAAACCTTGTTGTTCTATGGCTACAATTTTTCTCAAAATAGTGCTTGATGTAGCTGTAGAGATTGAACCATAACTACTTTTAATTTCTGCAGCACCAGCTCCTTCAGATAAGTAACTTAATATTTTTTTTAAGTCATTTAAATCAACTATTGGCATTTTATTGTCGTCAGCATATTTAAATATTACTGCTAAAACACCAGTTTGCGTATCGTTTAATTCTAAGATTTTTGCTAGTAAAACAGGTCCGAACTCGGTAACGGTAGCACGCATTTGTGCGCCGATTTTGCCACTTAAAGAATATAATTCTATAGGAAATCCGCTTGGTGTAAATGGTTTGTTTAATTGTTTAGCTCTATCTTCAAGTTTCGGGTTTGTAATTCCAGCTTGGTTTAACCCTGATAATTCACCTTTAACATCTAGCATAAAAACAGGAACTCCTGCATCAGAAAGTTGTTCTGCTAATAATTGTAAGGTTCTTGTTTTTCCAGTTCCTGTTGCGCCTGCAATTAAACCGTGGCGGTTCATCATTCTTAAAGGAAGGTTAACTTCAGCTTCTGCTAAAACTTCGCCATCTAAAATGCCAGCCCCTAAATATATTGATGTCCCTGTGGGTGCATAAGAAGCTTTTATCTTTTCTGTAAATAAATTTTTTTTATCACTCATAGCAAAATGTATTTCGATTGTAAATTAAGAAAGAAATAGGAGAAAAGGAAGTTTAGCTTTATTTCATTTTGCAATGCTTGTAATTACTGCCAATAATAATTGTACTGAATGTGCTCTTCAAAAGATTTCTTTAAAATAGATTGCCTTATTCAAAAATCTGGACAAGCTGTGCCTCGCATTGATGAATTAATAAAAAAGGTCTAAGAATTTAATCTCAGACCCTAATTTTATTGTGCTTTATCCCATAACTTATTTTGTTCTTCAGCTACTTTTTGATTTTGGATACTTCTTCTTTGCAACATATAATTTCTATAATAAAAGTAAGTGCCATAAAAGGTTAGTAAAATCAAATTTTTTGCCTTAAAGCTGTTATTTAACCAAACACTTAAAGGTGGATTGTTCCCATTAAACAGCTGCCTAATATTGCCCCATGAATTAAATATTAAAATAAATAGCAAAGCAAATAATACAATTGAATGTCCGTAATGTTACCCATAGTTAAAAACGGTCGCTACGATAAGCCTATCGAATAGTTTTTCTCCAAAATATCTCCTGTTAAGTTTATAGACAAACTCGTTCAAATAAAGCTGAAGATATTTTCCCTTAATCT
>JBBSRF010000173.1:0-5662 GCA_038243335.1 Sphingobacteriales bacterium | reverse complement strand
CTGATAATCATTGGCGCAAATCAAGTTACTTTAGCGCAAGAGTTGTATGTTTTTACCGAACCTGCAAGTAACATGGCAGCCAAATCTATTGCCATAAGAATTGCTAATGAAGGTAGTTTTAATCCTAATTTTAGCTCAAGAACAATTGGAGACTTACAGATAGGCTTTAATAAAAACATTATGCTGCATGTACAAGGTTTCCTCTCCGATTTAGACGGAGGTTATAAGTATGAAGGAGCTAGTTTGTACGCAAAGTATCGGTTTTTATCTATAGATCAAGCTCAAAGTCATTTTCGTGCTGCGGCTTTCGGTAGAGTAAGTTCAAGTAATAGAACAAGCTTTACAGAAGACATCAATTTAGAAGGAGACAATGCTGGTTGGGAAGGCGGACTTGTTTTTACGCAATTATTGCATAAACTTGCACTTTCTTCTACAATAGGATATAGCAAAGTTTTTGATAGTCAAAGTAATCGTTTGGCAGGAACAGATCAGATGTTTAATTATAGCCTGTCTTCTGGATATTTATTATTTCCTGTAGTCTATAAAAACTATAATCAGCCCAATTTTAACTTATATTTCGAAGTTTTAGGCAAAACAAATCCTGCAAATGGAAATTCCTATGTTGACTTTGCTCCAGCCCTTCAATTGATATTGAATAGTAAAACAAGAATTGATTTAGGATATCGTTTTCAAGTTACAGGAAATATGGCTAACAGGTATTCTAAAAATATGTATCTAATAAGAGCAGAGTTTAATTTTTTTAATGCATTAAGTAAAAAATCATAATCAATTTAAAATATTATAAAATGAAAAAAATATTAATTGTAGTCGCTTTATTAAGCTTCACTATTACATCAGTTACCAAAGCACAAAGTGATGTAGCAAAAAGAGAATTTAACAATACACTTAAAGCATATTTTGATGCTAAAAATGCTTTAGCTAAAGATAGTGCAACTTTAGCAAGCACGAGTGTTCTTGTTTTAGTTAAAAACATGGACGAGTTTCCAGTAAAAAGCCTTTCGGCTGACCAACAAAAGTTATGGGAAACAGAATCAAAAGAAATTAAGAAAACTGCTTTAGCAATTTCGACTGAGAAGGTTTTGAAAGAGCAAAGAAAAATATTTTTTCCGCTCTCAACTTCCATGGTTAAAATGGCTAAGGCATTTAATATGAATAATGAGGATGTGTATGTTCAGTATTGCCCAATGGCTAAAAAGAGTTGGTTAAATGAAGTAGAAGCGGTTCAAAACCCTTTTTATGGTAGCATGATGTATGATTGCGGGAGTGTAACTGAAACCATAGCTAAAAAGCCATAATATTTGACTAATAAAAAGCATAAAAAAACCGTTCTGAAAAATGTCAGAACGGTTTTTTTATGCTTTCAGAAATATTTTATCTATCGATAGAACCCATTACTTTCTGACCAAATGCATTTAAAGCTTCTCGTTCTTCTGCTCCATTCTTTACCATTTGATGCACTTCTAATGCGCCACAAATATTAGTAATCATTTCTCCAGCAACATCAATTTCTGTTTCATTAACGCCTCTAAACTCACAGAACGCTTCTAAAACTTCTAATGTTGCCTCCAACTTTTCTGGTGTGCTATTTTGAAACAGCTGTTTTATTACTGGAATTTTCATTATTTTATTTTTGTAAAAAGTTCAGTTAATCCCTCTGCTTTGTTCGTTTGAACTTGGTCTACTAATGCGCCATTTTCAAAAGCTGCAAAGGTTGGTAAATTATCAACGTTAGCAAATTTTCTTGAGTTTGGAAATTTCTCAGCATCTACAATTAAAAATGCTACATCCTCATTTTCTGAGGCTAATTTCTTAAATTTAGGCTTCATAATTCTACAGTTGCCACACCAAGATGCAGCATATTGTACCATTACTTTGCTATTGTTTGCTAAGTGTTCTTTAAGATTATCTTCTGTAAGTTCTAAAAACATATTAATCTAGTTTGAGCTTAAATATTCTGCAACACCTGTTCTGTTCGCATGCATTGCTTCTTTTCCTTCTTCCCAGTTAGCTGGACAAACTTCGCCATGCTGTTGTACGTGGGCATAAGCATCTATTAAACGTAAATATTCTTTTACATTTCTACCAACTGGCATATCATTTACACTTTCGTGAAAAACCTTACCTGTTTCGTCAATTAAATAAGTTGCTCTGTATGCTACATTAGAACCAGTGAAAGATTCATTACCTTCTTCATCATAATTAACTTCTTGATCCAAGATGTCTAAAATACTAGATAAGTGTCTATGTGTGTCAGCTAGTAAAGGATAAGTCACACCTTCAATACCACCATTGTCTTTTGCGGTGTTTAACCATGCAAAATGAACTTCATTCGTGTCGCAAGAAGCACCGATTACCATTGTGTTTCTAGATTCGAATTCAGGTAAAGCAGCTTGGAAAGCATGTAGCTCTGTTGGACAAACAAAAGTGAAATCTTTCGGATACCAAAATAATAATACTTTTTTATTCTTACTTGTTGCTTCTTCAAATACGTTAATTTTTAAATCATCGCCCATTTCAGTCATTGCATCAATGCTTACACTTGGAAATTTTTTACCTACGAATGCCATAATATATTGTGTTTTATGTTTTTTAATCTACGGCAAATATACGGGTTATAAAGTGCTTAAAAAATCATTTTAAGGTTAACTTACATACTTAATGTTGATGTCGATATAGATAAAAACTATAGTTAATTACATTTTATTAGCTTTTGTCTATTCAAAAAAGTTATTCATATTTTAAATAAAAAAGCCGCAATACAAAAATTTATCATCTTATGTAATGCGGCTTAAAGTTTTAATTTAAATTTATTTCTTCAGTGTTGTTTCAAACAACTTAAAAATTCGTTTATATTCATCAGTCCAACTGCTTGGTTCAACAAAGGCATGGTCTTCTACAGGGTAAGAAGCCAATTCCCAATTATCTTTACCCAACTCAATTAAGCGTTGCGTAAGTCTAACAATGTCTTGATAATTAACATTTACATCAACCATACCGTGCAGCATTAATAAATCACCTTTTAATTTATCAGCGTAGTAAATAGGAGAACTACGTTTATAAGCAATAGGGTCATTAAAAGGTTCGTTTAATATGTTTGAAGTATAACCGTGATTATAATGAGCCCAATCTGTAACAGAGCGTAAAGCCGCACCAGAAGCAAAAACTTCTGGCTCTTTAAATAAACCCATAAGAGTCATAAAGCCACCATAAGAGCCTCCATACATGCCTATGTGTTTAGGATTAATGCCATATTTCTCCACTAACATTTTAACGCCATCTACTTGGTCTGTTAAGTCTTTTCCACCCATGTCCCTATAAATACCTGTACGGTGATCTCTACCATAACCAGAGCTTGCTGTATAATCGATATCAATCACTGTATATCCATTGTCTGCTAACATATTGTTAAACATGTACTCTCTGAAATACTGGCTCCACCAGTAATGTACGTTTTGTAAATAACCTGCGCCATGTACAAAGACAACAGCTGGTTTGTTTGGATGTGGGTTTGTTGCTGGATAAACTCTAGCATAAACATCAGCACCATAACGATTTTTGAAATTTACTAAGTCTGGTTGGCGCCATTTGTAGCTATCAAACTCTGCAGTAGTAGATTTAGTAATTTGAACTGCTTTAGCGCCAGGCTTGTTTGCTTGGATATATAATTCCCAAGGTTTATCCATATAAGAATAATTAATTGCTAGCCATTTCTCATCCGGTGACATGGTAACTTCATTACCGCCTTTCATTGAAGTGATTTGAATCAAATCGCCACCATTTACATTAATTTTATAAAAATGGGTAATACCAGGATGTTCCTTATTTCCAGAGATGTAAAAGGTAGTTTTATCTTTTGATAATTGTACTCTTTGAACTTCCCATTTACCAGAAGTAATTTGTTTTTTATCGCCAGTAGTAATATTATAAACGTACAGATGAGAATATCCCGTTGCTTCACTTTGATAGTAAAAACGATTATTGTCAATCCATTGCATTCCGCGACCAACACCCGGACCACCAATCCATGCTTCATCACGCTGGCGATCTAATATACTAACGTTTCCGGTGGTTGCGTCTAGTTTTAAAATCCATAAGTCTTTGTTGTCTTGTGAGCTCGCAGTTATAATAGCTGCTGTTCCATTCTCATTCCAAATAGGTGCTCCTAAATCAACCTTTCGGTCTTCATTTTTATTTTTAAGTTCTTCTAATTTTTTAGGATAATCTTTTAAATAGTCAGGTAAATCTTTTATCCCAGAAATTTGTGAAGTTTTAACATTGTAAACACTATCTTTTTCTGAATTTAGGATAAAAACTTCAGATACAGGTTGGGTTTCTCCAACTTTCGTACGGCCAGGAATATCTTCTGTATATCCAGAAGAGGTTATATAGTTAGGAACAATTATATTATGATTGCTAGTTACTGGCGTTGTTAAACGATAGGTTACGAACTTTCCATCTGGACTAAATTTTAGGATTGATAAAAATTTGTCTTCAATATAGATTGTTTTAATTGTTTTTTGATTAACGTCTGCTGTGCTACCACCAAAACCAAAACGACGACCTGCGGCCATTCCCTGACCTCTATCTGCGACCTGTTTATTTCTTTTTTTAATGATATCAAATAACTCTGTTTGATCTGCTTTTAGCCAATTATCTTGCACGGTTAACATGCCTCTTAATGTGGCGCCACCAGCTTGTGGAGCGGCTAAAGATGGTCTCTTACCTTTAATGAAATTGGTAAGTTGTTTCATTTCTGCAGTTGATAGATTTACTTGAAACAAGTTATCCCCACGTTGAAATATTACATCATTATTGTATAAAAAATAAGAATTCATTTCTCTATCAACGGTATTTGTTAAACGAGTTTCTTTATTTGTTTTAAAATTAAACAAGTAAATGTCTCCACCTTTTTCTGATAGACCTAGAGATTTATCTTTGTTATAAGTATAATTTTTCTCACCGCCTTTCTCAGCAGCATTATCTTCTGTAGTCTCTGGCTTGTTAGTAAGCACATTAACTTTATATGCCTGATCTTTTTCTTTATTTTCTGGATTCCAATTAAAGAAAACAGTTTTACTATCTCCGGCCCAACTGTAATTTGTTGGCGCAACACCCATCCACTTCGGGTCTCGCATAATTTTCTGTACAGTTAACGGCGCAACTTGTTGTGCTTTTGCTGCTGCAGATAAGATTAAAAATAGAATTAGATATTTCTTCATAATATGATTTTTTGTCATTCTTGTGAGTTAAGTAAAAGATATACTTTGATAAACTTCTATTTGCTCAATCGAAATAAAGTATAATTAATTTGTTTTACTTGCTAAACCGCCTTTTTTACTATTAACAGCAACCGTAAACTTGTTGCCTCCTTTAACTATCCAGCGAACTATTACAAAAGAGTTGCCAGCAATATTGTCTACTCTAATGTTTGTTGGATCCAACTTTTGTTCTGTAGTGAAATCCATGTCACGATTGTTAACAACCATTCCAGCAACAACAGTTCCCCCAGTTAAAGTAATCATGTCTGGAATTTCGATGTTATTTTTTACATCTTGACTAGAGTGTGTTGGAATCATTCTTTCATTAGTAACCACTGCAGTAACTTGCTTTAATCCGTTGCCAATGTCTTTTACTTCAATTT
>JBBSRF010000172.1:0-5705 GCA_038243335.1 Sphingobacteriales bacterium | reverse complement strand
TTAATCGGAACATCTCCGTTCTCATAATCCATTGGAACACTGAAACGAGTACCAGCTACAACATATTCCGTGTTTTCTGTAATAAATGGAGAAGAGTGGTTACCCGCACTATTTGGAATTTCTATAATTTCTGCAGTACGGAAAGTTTTAAGGTCGATACGAGCAACTCTTGGTGTATTGTTCTCATTAGCGAATAACCATCTTCCGTCAATCTCTCCATTGGTTTGAGATAAATCAAGGTGATGCTGATCTCCCCAAGGAACTTCACCATGTGAGGTATTTAACATTGGTTTAGTTTCTTCACTAAAACCCCAACCTTTTTCTGGATCAACAGAAAAAACAGGAATAACCCTTAACAATCTACCCGAAGGTATGCCATACACACTAACTTGGCCACTAAAACCACCCGAAACGAAATTATACAACTCGTCATATTTTCCGGGCGCAACATAAACTTTTTCAGCAGCATCACTGCTGATGGCATTACCTGCATTTTTAGGCTTACAGCTTTGTAAGTTAAAAACTGCAACAGCCGATGCAAGTAAGCATACTGAATATAGAATCTTTTTCATAAAAATTTTATTTAATAAAAATTGAGAAGCGTTAATTATATTATTTAAATAGGATATTTATTATTTTACCCCATCATTTTTTCGCATAAACTCTAAAATATCTCTTGCATCACCATCACTAAGGCTTTGATTTGGCATACGAACCATACAAATTTCTAGCATTGCTTGAGCTTTTGGATCTTTGTCAATCATTTCATCTGTATTGGTTATGAAGTTCATAATCCATTCTGGAGCATGTCTAGAACTTACACCAGCCCAACCTGGTCCAACCAACTTCTCATCTGTTAATTTATGACAAGAAAGACATTTTAAGTCTGCGATTTTTTCTCCATTTACAGCCATTGCGCCATTTAAAGTAGCTTCTAACTTAACATCTGTAAATTTACCTTCGCCACGTTTAGGATCGTAAGATGAATTATCTGCTGTTTTAGTCCCCTCTTCGCTTGTCGATTCCGTTGCGTTCTCACTTCCACACGCATAAATAAACACGGATAATATGCCAATAATAAAAAGTTTTTTCATAATATAAATAGGTTTGTTTTTGATATAAAAGTAAAGATCTGTTTATATAATGTTTATGATTTCAATCATACATACAAATGATTAAAATCATATAAACATTAATTTTAATACCTAATTTTTGCTTTTTATTAAATAAAACACAATTTTTTTCTATGAAATCTATATTATTCAATATCAATTTGTGGATTAAAGTAGCCCTTTTAAACTTTCTTGTAGTTGCACTAGCGGGTATTATACTTCGATACAAAATAAACTTCTCCTTACCATTTATTGATCAGAAATACTTATTGCACGGACACTCTCACTTTGCCTTTGTTGGCTGGGTTTCTTTATCACTAATGGCATTAATGGTTTATTATCTTCAGAAAAATGAAGTTAATATCAATTTAAAAAAATACAAGTGGATATTATTAGCCAATACAATTACTGCCTACGGAATGCTTTTTACATTTATCTGGCAAGGTTATGCATTTTTTTCAATTACATTCTCTACGCTATCTATCTTTGTTTCTTATGTTTTTATCTACCTTTATTGGAAAGATTTAAAGATAATAAAGGATACTTCTTCCATACATATTTGGTTTAAAACTGGCTTGATTATTTGGGGGGTTTCCTCTATTGGAGCATTTAGTCTAGCCTATTTTATGGCTAGTCATTTAAAAAATCAAGATTTATATTTTGCAGCGATTTATTTCTTCCTCCATTTCCAGTATAATGGTTGGTTTATTTTTATTTGTTTTGGCTTATTATTCGCATATTTAAAACAAAGGCGTTGTTTGCCTATAATATCGATAAATAGAAATATTTTTTTATTATTAGCTATAACCGTTGCACCAACTTATTTTTTGTCTATTATATGGTTAAAAATTCCAATCTATTTATATTGGGTTGCCGCTTTGGCTGGATTTATACAATTATTGATCATTGTGTATTTAATTAAACTATTAAAAAAGCTTATTTCACTTCGTCTAGATATTTCTCCAATTACAAATTTTTTATGGAGCTTAGCTTGTGTTTCTCTGTTGTTAAAAATAGTTTTACAATCTTTATCAGCAGTTCCTTATTTGGCACAATTTGCATTTAGTTATAGACCAATCGTTATCGGATATTTACACCTTTCATTTTTAGGTATTATATCCTTTTTTATTATTGGATATTTAAATGAAGTATTGAAAGAAAGTTGCTTACAACTAAACAAAACTGGTATTGGCATTTTTGTTTTTGGTGTTGTATTTCAAGAAATTGTTTTAATGAGCCAAGGTTTAGAAGTTATAAACCAACAGGGAATACCATACGCCAGCAAACTATTATTCTTAGCTTCCATTATTATGGGAATTGGTTTATTTCTAATCGCCTTTAGGTTTATTAAGCTTAAGGAAGCAAAAAAACCCGCAATCAACTAAGTTAATTGCGGGTTAAAAAAATTATTTTTAATTTATTAAAATAATATCAGTTAATTATTCAACAATTAATTTACCTTTCATTAAAGCATAATGACCAGGAAAAGAGCAAATAAAATCATAAGTTCCTTTCTCAAGAATAGTAAATTTAATCGTATCAGATTCGCCTCCGGTAGTTAATTTAGTATGTGCTATAACACTTGCAGATTCGCTTGCAGGAATATAGTCTGTATCTTTAGCAACCATCGCTTTTTTTGCATATTCAGCTACATCAGTTCCTAATTTTAATATGATTAAGTTATGGCCCATTACTGATTTATCCATTTTACCAACATTTTTAAGTGTCAAAGTAATTTCTTGTCCAGCAACTACTTTAAGTTCACTTAAGTTATACTTCATTTGGTCATTAGCTTCTATCTCTAATGTTGTGCCTGTTGCAGCAGGGGTTTCTACGGCTGCCTCTGTAGCAACAGCCGGCTCAGTAGTTTCGTTTTGTTTAGTTTCTCCGCCACATGCGCTTAAAACAAGCATAGACATTATTACAAAAGCCGAGTTTTTTAATTGTTTTTTCATCTGAATAAATTTTGTTTTTAATGGTATAAAAAATTTACTGACTTTGATAATTGCTTTTTGAAAACTATAAAATCAATTTTAATTTATTTTCTACCAAAATTAAAATAATAAATAATTGCACGAAGTTAATACTATGTATTGTGGATATTTATGACGGAAGTCACAAAACATAGTTGCTTTTGTATAAAAATTGTAAAAATTAATTTAAACTATTACCTAAATACCTTACGATCTTTAATTGTAACTTCTCCCTTTTTTTCTAAAGATTTAATTGATCTAATTACTGTTTCAACCCTTAAACCAGTTAAGTCGGCTATTTGCTGTCTTGTAATTTCTACCATATAGGTGGTTTCTTTGGGCAATTTATTTTTTTTAGTTTTAAAATAGTCGATTAGCTTAAGCACTCTGTGTTCTGGATACTGAGAAGATATCTCAGATGCCATTATTGTTTTAAAATATAATCTCTTTGCAAGAGTTTTAGTGACATAAAAATGAATATCTTGATTGATGCGAAGTAGCGCTAAAAATTTTTCTTTGGTTAACATTAATATCTCAGAAGTAACAATTGCTATACCATTTGCTGGATAGTTTTCTTCTATCAACAACGGAGGTTCACCAAAGCTATCGCCTTCTACAAAAATACCTTGTATAAACTCTTTTCCATCATCATTGAAATTGCTCATTTTAACTGATCCACTTAATACTTGATAATAATATCGTGCAGTTTCGCCTTGCTTAATAATGATTTCCCCTTTTTGAAACTCTACCCTTCTTGCGCCAAAATCTAGCAATAGGAACTCATCTATCATAATAAAGGTTTTGTTTATGCCTAATAGTTAGGTAATAAAGCTAAGCTATTTTTAATAAAGATAACCAAGATACATGCTTAAAATTTATAGGACATTTTAGCTGAAAGTTAAATAAATAACGCTTTAATTTAGTTTATGGGGAACAATTAATTGAAATTCAGGAATCTCTACTTTGAAACTGATTTCTTGAACAAGGTTATGCATCGTATAATTTCCACGCATGCTTCCTATATCGGTTTTTAAATTACAGCCTGACACGTAGGAATAACTTTCTCCGGGCTCAATAATAGGTTGAACACCAACAACTCCTTCTCCTTCAACCTCTCTTACTGTGCCGTTACTATCAAAAATAAACCATTTCCTACGCATTAATTGTACCGTAAATTCTGATAAATTTTCAACATCAATGCGATAAGCAAACATGAAATGCTCGTTAGTAGGATTGGAATGCTCATCTTGGTAAATCGTTTCTACTGAAATCTTTACACCTTCAGTTATTGCTGTAACCATTTGATATATTTATAAACGTTATTTCAATAATTAAGCCATTTCTGCAAAAGGCTGTACATTCTCGTACTTATCTGCCACTTCGGCTAATATCTGATGAATGGTTTCTATGTTCTCTTCTTTAACCAACATCATTCTATAGTGTTTAAAATCTCTCAATCCCTTAAAGTAATTAGAATAGTGACGTCTCATTTCGAAAACTCCAACTTTAGGGCCTTTCCATTCAATTGATTTATTTAAATGGGTTGTGCAAGCTACAATTCTTTCTTCCAAAGTTGGGCCTGGCAATATCTCTCCTGTTTTAAAGAAATGTTTTACTTCTCTAAAAATCCATGGATAACCAATTGCGGCTCTTCCAATCATAATTCCATCAACTTCATACTCTAATCTCCAGTTTGCGGCTTTTTCTACGCTATCTACATCGCCATTGCCAAAAATTGGGATTTTAATTCTAGGATTACGTTTAATCTCTCTAATTAAACTCCAATCTGCTTCACCTTTATATAATTGAGCTCTTGTTCGCCCATGAATTGTTAAAGCTTGGATACCAATATCTTGTAATCGTTCTGCAACCTCTTCAATATTTTTGGTATTATCGTCCCAGCCTAATCGGGTTTTTACAGTAACTGGCAAGTGTGTTGCTTTAACAACTGCATCTGTCATTTTTACCATTTTATCAATATCCTGCAATAAAGCAGAGCCTGCACCACGACAAGCTACATTTTTAACTGGGCATCCGTAGTTAATATCCATCAAATCTGGGCCTGCAAGCGTTGCAATCTCTGTTGCTTCTCGCATACTTTCTATATCGCTACCAAAAATTTGAATTCCTATAGGTCTTTCATATTCGAAAATATCTAGCTTTTTGCGACTTTTAGCTGCATCACGGATTAACCCTTCAGAAGATATAAACTCAGTATACATTAAATCTGCTCCACCCTGTTTGCACACATAACGGAAAGGTGGATCACTCACGTCTTCCATCGGCGCCAACAACAAAGGGAATTCTCCCAAATCTATATTTCCTATCTTTACAGACATTTTTCTATCTTCAAACCAAAATTAATTTTACAAAGGTACGAAATTCCAAATTATGCAAGCAATAAAGCCGTTTAGAGAAGAGAATAGTCCATATTTACAATTGCTATTTTTAATGTTATATGCTGTAATTGGTCTTTTCGTGTTTTTTGTCATCGGCTTTTTAATCTCTCTTTCAATATATGGAATTGAGTTAATTAGAAGCATAGAATGGTTAAATGGGGCTAATCCTAAATATGTTGGTGCACTGAAAATTATATTAACAGCCCAACAATTAGGTTTAT
>JBBSRF010000171.1:0-5706 GCA_038243335.1 Sphingobacteriales bacterium | reverse complement strand
TAGCTTCTTAGGAGGATTTTATACTGGAGGAATTATACACGTTTTATTAGTAATCGCTATTGTTGCAATACTTTTAAAAGTAATAAGAGGCGCAGCCTAATTCCTAAAAATAAATAATCAATAGCCTTTAATTTGGCTATTGATTATTTTATTAAAAATTCTGCTAGTTCCAAATCTTCTGGATAAGTAATCTTAAAATTATTTCTTTCGCCTTCAATCAAATTGATTGGATATCCTAACTGTTCTACAACTGAAGCATCATCAGTAAATATTTCTTGATAAGATTGCTGATAAGCGGCTCTCAGTTGGCTAATTCTAAATGTCTGAGGTGTTTGTATCATAACTAATTTCTCTCTATCTAAAATCGCATTTAAATTCTCTGATATGATCTTTCTAACGGAATCGCTTGGTTTAATACAGGCAATTGAATTTCCTTTATCTAATGCAGTTTCGTATGATTTATTAATTAAATCAACACTAACGAGTGGTCTAACAGCATCATGAATAGCCACTATTCCATCTTTTTTTATCGCCATTAAACCATTTCTTACAGAGTGAAATCTTTGTTCTCCACCACTAATCAATAAATGTGGAATATCGAAACTATACTGTATACAAAGCTCTCTCCAATATTCATGCAAATCTGGATTTAGCACTATAAGAATTTCAAGGTTAAATTTGCACGATACAAATGCTGAGATAGTGTGCATGAGCACAGGCTTGTTCTTTAGCAATAAAAATTGTTTAGGTATGGTGTTCAGCATACGCTTTCCAGAACCTCCTCCAACAATTATTGCATAATATTTCATATTTCGAGTATCAAGATTTAAGTATCAAGTAGCAAGACATAAGAATAGGCTTGATACTTGATACTCGATACTTTTATCTTTTAAATAATTAACATCGCATCTCCATAACTGTAGAAACGATATTTTTCTTTTATTGCTACTTGGTAGGCATTCATTACATTTTCGTAACCTCCAAAAGCACTCACCATCATTAATAAGGTAGATTCCGGTGTGTGGAAGTTAGTAATCATACTATTTGCAATACTAAATTCATAAGGAGGAAAAATGAACTTGCTCGTCCAATCGTTAGCTGGTTTTAATTTTAAACCAGAAGAAACTGCAGATTCTATAGCACGCATTGAAGTTGTACCTACTGCACAAATTTTTCTTTTCTCTTCTAATGCTTTATTTACAACATTTACAGTAGGCTGATCAATAATAAATTGTTCAGAATCCATTTTATGTTTAGTTAAATCTTCAACCTCAACTGCTCTAAATGTTCCTAAACCAACGTGCAGTGTAACTTCAGCAAAATCTACACCTTTTAATTCTAGGCGTTTCATTAATTCTCTACTAAAGTGTAATCCAGCAGTAGGAGCTGCAACAGCACCTTCATGTTTAGCGAAAATAGTTTGGTAACGTTCTTTATCTTGTGCAGTAGCTTTTCGGTTAATGTACTTAGGTAATGGAGTTTCACCAAGAATTTCAACATTTTTTCTAAACTCTTCGTCTGTACCATCAAATAAGAAACGAATAGTACGGCCGCGAGATGTTGTATTATCAACAACTTCTGCTACTAATAAGTCATCATCACCAAAATATAATTTATTTCCTACACGAATTTTACGAGCAGGATCTACTAAAACATCCCATAAACGTAATTCTTTATTCAATTCTCGAAGCAAGAAGACCTCGATAGTTGCGCCAGTTTTTTCTTTATTACCGTATAAACGAGCAGGAAATACTTTTGTGTTGTTAAGGATCATTACGTCCTTATCATCAAAATATTCTAAAACGTCTTTAAATATTTTATGTTCAATCTTACCACTATCTTTATGTAAAACCATCAGACGGGCTTCGTCTCTGTGTTCTGCGGGATTTTTCGCTAAAAGCGATTCAGGTAAATTAAACTTAAATTGAGATAACTTCATGTTTTTTGATGTACTAAATTAGGGCGCAAATTTACGAATTATTATTGTTTTTTTTGCAATTAATAATTAGTGAATTGTTTGATGTGATAATTACATTGTATTTTTTACATTATAAACTGTAATATGTGTAACCTTTTTAAGTATTTTTGGTCTAAACCATATGATAATGATTTTTAGAATTATAGGCGAGAGTTTCAGGTTTGCTTGGGATGCACTTCGTCAGAACAAACTCAGAACAATGCTTTCTTTATTGGGCATCTCGATAGGTATTTTTATTATCATTGCCGTTTTTACTGGTGTAGATACTATGCGGAATAAACTGCAAAGTAGTGTAGACAAATTAGGTTCTAAAACAATTTTCATCAATAAATTCCCATGGATATTTGATGGGAATTTCCCATGGTGGAAGTATGTAAATCGTCCACAGCCTTCAATAAGAGATTATAATGCTTTAAAAAATAGAATGGAGATGGCTGATGGGGTTTGCTTTGAAGCTTCTTCTGGCAATAGAACTATTAAATACAGAAGTAGTTCTGTAGAGGGTGTTAAACTAAATACTGGTTCTCAAGAATATAATAAGACATGGAATTTAGAATTTCAAGAGGGTAGATATTTTACAGAAAACGAAGGAAAATCTGGTTCTCCAGTATGCATACTGGGTGCCGAGGTAGCTGATGGTTTATTTAATGGCGAAGATCCGATAGGAAAGCAAATTAAAATAATGGGTCGAAGAGTTACTGTTGTTGGCGTATTTAAAAAGGAAGGTGAAGACATGATGGGTATGTCCCAAGATAAAAATGTTCTCATTCCGCTAAATTTAGCAAAAGGGATATTTGATATTGAAAGTCAAAGATACAGTCCTCAAGTTACGGTTAGAGGTAAGGAAAATGTAAGCTTAGAAGATGTTGAGAGTGAGTTAAAAGGTTTAATGCGGTCTATAAGAAAATTACAGCCAGGAGAAGAAGATAATTTTTCTTTAAATAAAACAACAATGATTTCTAATCAATTAGATGTAATGTTTAGTGTAGTAAATGTTGCAGGTTGGGTTATTGGTGGTTTCTCAATTTTGGTTGGTGGTTTCGGAATTGCTAACATTATGTTTGTTTCTGTTAAAGAAAGAACGAATATTATTGGTATACAAAAATCCCTTGGTGCGAAAAATTATTTCATTTTATTGCAATTTATTTTTGAATCTGTTGCGCTTTGTATTATGGGAGGTCTTCTTGGCTTGGGATTAGTATATATTTTGACTGTAGTATTTAAATATGCCGCTGATGTTGAAATCATACTTTACTTTAGCAATATCGTTTTAGGTATTGGAGTTTCCGTTATAATTGGTTTAATTTCAGGTTTTTGGCCTGCATATGCCGCTTCGAGATTAGATCCAGTAGAGGCAATTAGATCCTAAAAAAAGTTTAAAGTTGAAAGTTTAAAAAGAAATAAGGATTAAAGAAAAAAAACCATGACTTTTAATAATACATAAAGGATAATTAAATTTTGGCACATAAAAAAAGGAGTTTCTTATTAGAAACTCCTTTTTTACAATATGACTTATAACGGTCGTTATTGCAATTTAGCTAAAGCTTCTTTTATTCTCCTTAAAGCTTCAATTAAACTCTCGTCTGATGCGGCATAAGAAATACGAATGTAATTGTCGTTACCAAATGAATCTCCACCTACAGTAGCAACATGACCTACATTTAATAGATACAATGCTAAATCTGCAGAATCTTTAATTATATTTCCTTCAGCATCTCTTTTACCAAAAAATGAACTAATTTCTGGGAAAAAGTAAAAAGCACCATCTGGTAAGTTAGTTTTTACTCCAGGTATATCATTTAACAAATTATAAACTAATGCTCTACGTCTAGCAAAGGCTTTTTTCATTTCAAGCACAGATTCAAGCCCTTCTTCATAAGCTGCTATACCAGCTCGCTGGGAGATAGAACAGGTACCAGAAGTAGTTTGACCTTGCATTTTATCATTAGCAGCTGCTATTTCTTTGCTAGCAGCGATATAACCTAATCTCCAGCCCGTCATTGCAAATGCCTTAGAAAAACCATTTACAATAATTACACGCTCCTTAATGCTTTTAAATTCTGCTATTGATACATGTGTATCAACAAAATTAATGTGTTCATAAATTTCATCAGATAAAATGAAAATATTAGGATATCTCTCAAATACGGCTACTAAACCAGCTAATTCTTTTCTACTATAAACTGAACCAGTCGGATTACATGGAGAAGAAAACATGAAAAGTTTAGTTTTTGGTGTAATTGCTGCTTCTAACTGTGCAGGTGTAATTTTAAAATCACTTTCAATTGTTGTATCAATAAAAACTGCTTTTCCTTCTGCTAAAACAACCATTTCTGAATACGAAACCCAATATGGTGTAGGTATAATTACTTCTTCACCTGGATTAACTAAAGTCAAAATTACATTAGATAGCGATTGCTTAGCGCCTGTAGAAACTACAATTTGAGAAATATCATAATCCAAATTATTTTCACGCTTTAACTTATTTACAATTGCTTGGCGTAGTTCAGGATATCCTGAAACTGGAGAATAACGTGTCCAGTTTTCATCTAAAGCTCTTTTAGCAGCTTCTTTAACATGATCTGGCGTATTAAAATCTGGTTCACCAATACTTAAACTGATCACATTAACTCCTTTGGCATTTAATTCTCTGCCAAGTTTGGTCATCATTAGTGTTGCTGATTCTGATAAACTATTTATTCTGTTTGATAAAAATGTCATAAGCTGTAGTCAAATGACAAATATAAAAACCTATCTCGATTACACGTTAAAAAAAGTATATTTTTATCAATATTTCGAGCTTATAATGTACTTTTGACGTTTAATTCTATTCAGTTGCATATAAAAAAGAAAGCGATTCTCCTATCACTATGTGTAAGTGTCATTTTGATGCTTGCGAAGTTTGTTGCTTATTTTTTAACAAACTCAAATGCGATACTTACAGATGCCGCAGAAAGTATTGTAAATGTGATTGCAAGCTCGTTTGCATTCTATAGTATTTACCTGAGCACTTTACCAAAAGATGAAAATCATCCTTATGGACATGGGAAAGTCGAATTTTTTTCTGCTTTTGTAGAAGGAATTTTAATTGGTATAGCAGGTATTATAATTATTTTTAAATCTGCATATGATTTGATTTATCTAAATGATATTAAACAATTATATGATGGTGCAATAATTATAGGTTTAACAGGTTTAGTGAATTTATGGGTTGGTTTTTATCTTATAAAAGTTGGTAAAGCAAACAAATCTATTACTTTAGAAGCTGATGGAAAACATTTGCTAACAGATGCAGTTTCTAGTGCAGGCTTAGTTATTGGTGTAATAATTATTCAATTAACGCAAGTTTTTTGGCTAGATGGATTAATTTCAATTGTATTAGGATTGTATATCATTTTTAATGGGTATAAGCTAATTAGAAAGTCTGTTGGCGGATTAATGGATGAGAGTAATATCGAATTGGTTAAAGATATTGTAGTCATTTTACAGTCTAATAGAGCAGATAGTTGGATTGATGTACATAATTTAAGGGCGCAACAATATGGAGCTGATTTACACGTAGATTGCCACGTTACTTTACCTTATTATTTTGACTTAAACGAAGTTCATGAGCAAATATCTAGTATTGATCAATTAATTAATGAATCGGCAATACACCAAACAGAATTTTTTATTCATGCTGATCCTTGTTTGCCAGCTTGCTGTAACTATTGTAAAATGCCAAATTG
>JBBSRF010000170.1:0-5720 GCA_038243335.1 Sphingobacteriales bacterium | reverse complement strand
ATGTCTTTTACTTCAATTTCTTCAACATTTAATTTTGGTGTATTATAAGCGTGGAAAACACTGAAAGCCATGTTGCGATGTGCATCACTTTCTAATAAGAAGCCAGGGTGTAAACGCGTGTAGTTTTTCTTAAAACCACCAATTTCTATATCTCCATAGGTTGGGTGTTTAAATGGATGCCAATCAACAAAAGCATCTTTCATTAATAAGTCTTTATCAAAAGTATACAATTGACTTTGGCTATCTTCGCCATTAGTTTTGTTATACATAGAATATCCAGTCCATAATTCATTAGAGAAAGTATAGATACCTCTTCCGCCATAAAACCAATCTAGTTCTCCGCCAAAAACAGAATATAAATCTTTGTAAACAACCAAGTATCTATAACCAGGTAACATCTCTTCACCTTTTTTAGCTAAAGCATCATAAACTCTAATATCTTGTGCATTGTAAGTATCTAAATCCTCTAATGCACCAGGCCCTCTTAATATCATACCTCCATTATTGTGGTAAGATTGTGCTGCGGCAATATTAGGGTGTTTCATTACAAAGTCTAATACAGCTCTGTTCTCTGGGATAGAAAAGGGATACTTATAGGCGCCACCTTGAATATAGTTTGGTTGCCAATTCCAACCCCAATCTCGATTTGGATCATAAGATCCTTCACCATCTTCATTAACTAATCCATCACCGTCATTATCAATACCTTCAGAGCCTAAAAGTTCATATTCTCCTTTTTCATCAATACCCACCATAATCATCCTTCTAGAATCTGTTGGGTCTACCTTGTATCTTCCAGTTGCGCTTTTACGGCGCATCATTACAATATTTCCATCCCCGTCTAAATCGTCAAAACCATCTTCATTCATTGCTCCATCTCGATCGTTATCGATAGGAATCATTCCAGTACGTGGAGAGTTAGCTGTGTTTGCTTGATGAAAATAATTATCTCTAGCATCAGGGTTAATGGTAGGGACGATATAAAAAGTTTTATCAGCTAATAAAGATTGTATCGATTTATTACCAGCGGCATGCATTTCTAATAAATACCAAGCGGTATAAAGTGCAAATTCACTTCCTTGTATTTCGTTAGAATGGATATTTCCGTCTATATACATTGCAGGTTTTTTATCTGGATTGCCTACTTTATTATCGGTAATTGTCATTACCCATAGATCTTTTCCTTGAAAAGACTTACCTATAGATTCTAGCTTAAGTAAATTAGGATGAGCAGCAGCTAATTTTTTACAAATGTCTGTAATAGCAGCGTAATCATTGTATCTGTTCCAGCTTATTTGGACTTTAGGGTTTGGCGGAGAGCCAACCGCAGCAAGAATATTTTCTGGTTTTTGAGCTTTTAAAGTTATGGCACACAAAATCATTGCAGCCAAAAGAATAGTATGTTTAATTCTCATTGTATTTATGATTTATAGTGATACATCAATTGATTTATTTCCTGTGGTTGGGCTTCCGGCATCAATAGTAATTTTGCCATTACCCTTAACTAACCACGTTAATTCTTTAAATTCTTTAGGTTGAATACTTTCTAAAGATTGAGTTTTACGACCACTGATAATTGTTTGGTTATTGTTTGTATTTACTTTAACTACAATCTTTTTTAAGAAGTAACTGCGATCACCAACTTTTGTATATGTAGGAAGATCCCCATTGTTTAAAACAGTTAAAGTTATACGCGTTAATCCATCTCCAACTTTTTCAATTTTAAGATTAACTAAGGATATTTGAGGAGCCATTGCTGCTAAACCGACAACAAAATCAGTATGTTTTGCAACAATTTCATCTACCATTTTAAATGGAGGATTAATTAATACAAATGGATCTATTCCACCAACCTCAACTGTTTGGCCAGGGAAGTCAGGATGATTAACAGCTTTCCATGGTGTAAATGTATTTGTGATACCTTGGCTAGCAGCCCATCGTAAATAAGAAGCATTTTCATCAACATTTACATTTTTTTTCTCTTTACGAGCAGTATCTGGCGAAACCTTGGGTACCCACCATCCAGGTGTACTAAAACTTAAACGTCCATAATGAAGATATGCCCATTGAGAAAAATCTCCATTCTCCGCTTGCGTTTTAGGGGCATCTTTAGTTTTAGTAATCTTATTGTATCTTTCAGAAACTAGTGCATTAGATTTTACATCAGTATCAAACCAACCAGTAATTATGCGCTTAGAAATTGAGGCAGAATTAAATGTTACAGGATAAGACAAATTGTTTGTAGGTCCAAAAGTAACTACAGCATAAACATTAAATGCATCAAATAGAAAGTTAAAAAGAGCTCTATTTTCTTTTTCTGAAACTGCATAATCGCCAGCTCCAGGTACGAATGGCTTAAAGTTAAAACTAGAGTTTTTGTTAAAATTAATTCCACCTTCTCCATCCTCATTAAATGATCCGTCTTTATCGTTATCAATACCTTCTGTTAACAAGATGTATTTTCCACTTTCTCCTTTACTTGCGTCTGCAAGTATTAATGAGCGAGGATCATCAGAGTTTAGTTTGTATTTCCCAGTAGGATCTAAAACACGCATCCAAGTTATTTTTCCATTACCATCCAAATCATCAAAACCATCTTCATTCACTTTCCCATCACGATCATCGTCTGTTTTGGTTGCATTTCCACTAAGCTCTGATTTTATTTTTGCAAAATACTGCTCGGTAGCATCAGGGCTCATGTTCGGGAAAACATAAAAAGTCTGTTTATTTAGTAAAGTTTTAATACTGTCTGTTGTACTAGAGGCCATTAATTTTTCTGCAAATCCAATTGCCATCTCTACTCCAAGTAGATGTTTGCCTTCTACACCACCAACTACAGCAATAGCAGGTTTATTTTCAGTTTGGCCAGAGCCTAGTGTAACCATCCAGATGTCTTTGCCACCTACTGTTTGCGTTATAGACTTTGTTTTAACCCATTGAGGGTATTTTTGAGCGAGAGCTTTAACCCTTTGGGTTAGATTAGCGTTGTCACTGTAATCCTGTTGGTTTTGCGCAAAAGCGTTACAAAACATAAACAGAAAAAACAGGTTAAATAAGTAAAGTTTCTTCATTTTGATTAGGTTATATCTGCAATTTATGTAATTTTTTTTTTACATAATCGAAAGCTTAATAACATTTTATAAATGTTACAGTAAGTTTTCCAGATACTTAAAACCCTAACGAACTACATTACCTTTATTGTTAATGTTAACATTAAAAGGTGGCATATAATCTTGTATTAAAACAGCAAATTCTCTTCTATTAATTGTCTTATTCAGATCAAATTCTGATTCAAATTTATAGACCGCTTTCCATTTTTTCTCTACTTCTTTTTTTGTGCTCTCAGGAGATTTATTACCTACGTAGCAAATCATATCTAATGTAGATGATAAAGACATCTCTGGGCTTTTGTAATCATCAAACCAAATTTGGGCTTTATAAAAAAAGTCTTTTATGGGCTGTTTAATTTCTGCTGTACTAACTTGTGCATTTGGAGAGAATTTCGCTTTATTATCTTTAATTATTGCTTTTAAAACACCTGTTATTCCAACCATTTGTATGGCTTTCCAATTGGTATCTGTTTGTTTAATATCGTCAAAAGGCATTAAATCTAATTTGTAATTGAGCAACTCTCCTTGAATTGTTTTTAAGTTTGCTAATGAAGTTTTCGTTTTAAAAAAAGCAGCGTATGCTGCAGTTGCACCTGCAGACTGCCCAATTAGCATACTTTTAGAATCATTAATCCAGATTAGATTTTCTTCTGAAAGAATAAATAAATCATACATGGAATAAAAAGTTCCATTTGATGTTTCAGTAAATTTTCCTGATGCAATACTTGTTCGGTAAATAAAAGAGTTGTAATTTAAATTATTCCATTTGCTTGTGGGAGTAGTAATTTTTAAGGCTTCGTTTAGCTTCATATCTGCTGGATTAATTAACACCTTTGCTTTGATAATTTTTCCATCACTTAATTTAAATCTCCAGTTATTTCCAGCTCTTTCTGCATTTATCCATAATAAATCCCCAATAATGGTTAAATTTTTTGTGCTATCAGTCCATTTTTTTAGAACATCGTTTGCGATTTTTTTGGTAAGCCCAACTTGAGTACTATCAATGGCTTTTATCTTTTTTAAAAATGCGGCTTGTAAACCAGAGTTTAAATCTCCTGCTATTGGCTCTATATTAAAACCGCCTGCTTGTAATAAGACAGTTGTTTTAACACCAGAAATAGCCGCCTGTAGTCCGGCAGCAATAGCTGCGTTTCCATTTCCTACCACCAATACATCTGTTTTAATGGTTTGTGCCTTTAAGTTGCCACAAACGGCAATCAAAATCAAAAAAAAGAATAATTGCTTTTTCATCAGAATACAATTTGTTTTTTAATGGTAATGAAGCTATCATGAGCAATATTCATTATAGTTCGTGAGTATACGCTCATGATGGGTTCATTTTATTATTTGTTCAACTATATACGCAATATGCCAATATTGGATTTGCTTTTAATGAATTATGTTGCCATTTAACTATATTTAACAATCTAGAAATTATAAATTATCATGAGTATATCAGAAGAGATCAATTTAACTTTTAAAGAACAACAAGCCTACAAATATACGCTTAGAAAAGCTGATGTTTCAAAGCGTATCGAAACTTTAAAGAAATTGAAGCGAACAATTGAAAAATACGAAAGTAAAATTTATGAAGCTTTACAGAAGGATTTACGTAAAAGTAACTTCGAAAGTGCTGTTACCGAAATTATTTTTGTTTATGGAGAATTGGATTATGCTATTCAAAATTTAAAGGGTTGGATGAGGCCTAAGAGAGTTGGCATAACGATGAGTAATCCTTGGGCAAAAAACAGGATATATTATGAGCCAAAAGGAGTCTGTTTGATTATTGCTCCATGGAATTACCCATTTCAATTGACAATAAGTCCGCTAATTTCTGCTGTTGCTGCCGGAAATTGCGTAGTTTTAAAACCTTCTGAATTAAGCCCTTCAACTAGTGATATTGTAAGCGAAATTATTAATGAGGCTTTCGAAAAACAAGAAGTTGCCTGTTTTGAAGGTAATGCAGCTATTTCTACAGCCTTATTGAAACTTCCTTTTGATCATATCTTTTTTACTGGCAGTACAAAAATTGGTAAAGTTGTGATGGAAGCTGCGGCTAAAAATTTAACATCAGTTACGCTAGAACTAGGAGGTAAATCACCTACTATTATTGATAAGGAAGCCAACTTAGAAAAGGCAGCTGAAAAGGTTGCTTGGGGTAAATTGGTAAACAGCGGACAAACATGTATTGCGCCGGATTATCTTTTCGTGCATGAGCAACAGCTTGATCAATTTATAGGTTTATATAAGGTAGCTGCAAAGAAAATGTACTTCAAAACAGAAGATAAAATTGACCCGAAAACTTATGGGAAAATAATTAGCTCAAATCACTATGAGCGATTGAAGGATTTAGTAAATGAAGCTGTTGATAAAGGAGCAAGAATAGATTTTGGTGGGGAGTTTGACGATAAGAATCATACGATTAACCCGGTAATTTTAAGTAAAATTCCTGAAGGCACAAAAGTAATGGAAGATGAAATTTTTGGCCCTATTTTACCAATAATCACTTATAAAGAGTTAGATGAGGTGATCAACCAAATCAATTCAAAAAGTAAACCTTTAGCGCTTTATATTTTTAGCAAAAATAGCAAAAACATTAATTACATTATT
>JBBSRF010000169.1:0-5734 GCA_038243335.1 Sphingobacteriales bacterium | reverse complement strand
TTAGATCAATTTAAATTACCATTCCAATTAGCCGATTACCAAGATAAAGAAGTTGCTGTTGGTGTTGGTCGTTTTGGTCCTTACGTAAAATGGGGAGAAGCCTTTATTTCTATTCCTAAAAATGAAGATCCATTAACTGTTGACCAAGCAAGAGCTATAGCAATTATTGAAGAGAAAGTTTTAGCAGATGCACCTGTAGCAACTTTTAATGATTTACCAGTAACAAAAGGAACTGGTCGCTTTGGTCCATTTATCAAGTGGAATGGTTTATTCATCAATGTGCCTAAAGCCTATAATTTCGATGCGCTGTCGAAAAATGATATTAAAGAATTAATTGAAAAGAAAATAGAAAAAGAAAACAATCGATATATCCAACAATGGGAGACTGAGAAAATTGCGATTGAAAATGGTCGTTGGGGTCCATTTATCCGTTTTGGCAAGGAAATGTTAAAATTAAAAAACAATCCAAAATCTAAAGCAAAATATACACCAGAAGAACTTGCTGAAATTTCTTTAGAAGAAGTTAAAAAATTAATAGTTGAGCAATTGCCAAAAGCATTTGATACAAAAAAGAAAGCGCCAGCTAAAAAAGCAGCTGCAAAGAAATCGTCTGCTAAGAAAGTTGTAACGAAGAAGAAATAATAAAAAAGAACAAAGATTAAGGAACAAGGATTAAAGACTATATCCTTATTCCTTGCTCCTTGATCCATATTCCCATGAAGGCAGATTTACCAGAAAATATAGTGGAAGATGTAGCAATTACAGTTGCGCTTGTTGGTGAAACTCCAGTAGTTGGCAGTTGGACAGTTTATGTTGTAAACTTTAAAGACGAACCAATTACTAACGTTTTAATCACTTCTAAAGGTTACGGCGCAATAGATGGCAAACAGGTTAAAACGTCTTTATTAAGACACTCCATTGGTGACCTAAAGGCAAAATCTTATGCTGGTGTAGAAGCAATTGACCCTGCGGTTTTTGGTCTGACCAACGAATATTGGCTTAGTTATTATATTGGTAGAGAAATTTATGATAAAAAATTCATTTTTCTTCCTGAAAGTATTGTAGAAAATAACATGATTAGGATTCCAATTTTGAATAGACCCGGCGTAATGATTAAGTAAATCAACTTCATAAAAGAATATAAAATCTTCCTTCAAACGCTATACAGCTTAAATAAATTCGAATCAATAAGTATTGATTTGTCTGATGTGTTTAGGCAACTTAATTAGGATTAACTATATAGTAAATACTTGTAAACATTTAATTGTTGTAGTTGATAACTAATCACCATTATATCTATCTTTTTGTCTAATTTCATAGCGCATTTACCAGTGTATCTCTATGAAAAAATCTTTCAAATCGATCTTAATTGACAATAAAAAGTATATTTTACTTATTACTTTGCTTATAATTATCGCTGCAGCAGCAGTTTTAATTTTAAGAAAAAAAGCTCCTCAAGACAATCAGGCTTTTGCACAATATATCGATTCTTACACTTCTGGAACTATTTCTAAAAAAAGTTTCATTAGAATACATCTTACTAATTCTGTACAAACTGTTAATGATTTAGGTAAACCTGATGAAAGAGATATATTAAATTTTTCTCCTAACATTAAAGGAAAAACATTTTGGATAGATCCACATACGATAGAATTTAGACCTGATGAGCAATTAAAATCTGATCAAAAATATGATGCAACTCTAAATTTAAGCCTTATTACTACAATAGATAAAGGATTAGAAGAATTTAACTTTGATTTTAAAGTAATAAAACCAGGCTTTAATTTAACTCAAAATGGTTTAGTGTCTCAAAACAATACTTCTTTAACTTATATGAAGTTGACGGGAGAAATTAACACTTCAGATTTTGAAGATGACCAAAATATAGAAAAATTAGTACAGCTTAACTTTAGTCAAAAGTTAAAAATCAAGTGGCAACATGAACATGCAAAACATCGTTCTATTTTTCTTATCGACAGTATTAAAAAGACAAGCACTGAAATACCATTGATTTTGGAATGGAACGGAGATGCAATTAAAGCCGAGAATAACGAAGGAGAAGAAAAAATAAATATTCCAGCAACAAATGTCTTTAAAGTACTTCAAATTAAAGCCATACAAGGATTAGAAGATTATGCTTTAATACAAACTTCTATGCCCGTAAATGTGGCACAGGATTTAAATGGTTTAATCAGTTTAGGAGATTTGCAAGATTTAAGATTTACTATTGACGCAAGTCAAATTAAAGTTTATGCTCCAGATGATTTATTAGGCAACTACAATGTAATAGTGAATTCTACAATTACTGATATTGAAAATCATCAATTAGAAAATACTAAAACTGCTAACATTGTATTTGAGAATAAATTACCATCCGTAACTATTGCTGGTACAGGTACTATAATTCCTAATTCTGGTAAATTGGTTTTACCATTTGAAGCCATCAATTTAAAAGCAGTAGATATTACTGTCATCAAAATTTTCGAAAATAATATCCCTCAGTTTTTTCAAGCCAATAATTATAAAGAAGGAAATGAACTAAGACGTGTCGCTAAACCAATTTTACAAAAGACAATCCAATTGAATGATGATAAGTCGCTTAACCTGCATAAAAAAAATCGTTTCACTTTAGATTTAGACAAACTCATTCGTACAGAACCAGGAGCGATGTATCGCGTATCCATAGGTTTTAGGAAAGAATATAACGTATACGAATGCAAAGAAAATATTTCCGATAACGGTATTGATGAAAATTATGATGAAGGCTATGGTGAAAAAATAGATGAAGATGATGATTTTTGGTCTAGATACAACAACTATTATCCTAATGATTACAGATGGGAAGATAGAGACAACCCGTGTACACAATCTTACTATACTAATGAACGTTGGGCAAGTAGAAATTTATTAGCTTCTAATATTGGCTTAACTGCTAAAAGAGGAAATGATAACAGTATGTTAATTATCGCAACTGATTTATTAACAGCCAAACCTCTGAGTGGCGTAACATTAGAACTTTTAGATTATCAAAAACAAGTGATTAAAACAGCTGCAACAGATGGTGAGGGTTTTGCAACTTTTGATCTAAAGCGTAAGCCTTATTTATTAATTGCTAAGAGTGGTAAAGAGCGTGGTTATTTAAAACTAGATGATGGTAACTCTTTGCCATTAAGCCGATTTGATGTAAGTGGAGAAATTGTACAAGATGGAATTAAAGGATTGATCTATGGCGAACGTGGTGTTTGGCGTCCAGGAGATAGTGTTTATCTTTCCTTTATTTTAGAAGATAAATTAAAAAAACTACCATCCAACTACCCTATCACATTTGAGTTTTTTAATCCTAAAGGTCAATTGGCTAAAAGAACTGTTGTTGCCCAATCGTTAAATGGTTTTTATAATTTAAAAACTGCCACAGAGACTAGTGCTTTGACTGGTAACTGGTTAGCTAAAGTAAAAGTTGGTGGTGCAACATTTAGCAAAACAGTTAAAGTAGAGACCATAATGCCAAATCGATTAAAAATAAATTTCGATTTAGGTGGTAAAACATATTTAGGAAATGGTTCATCATCTGCTAATACACTTAATGCAAAATGGCTATTTGGTACGCCTGCAAAAAATTTAAAAGCTAAAGTAGATGTTAACTTAAATACAACAGAAACCAAGTTTAAAGGATTTGAAGAATATACATTTGATAATCCAACAGTTAATTTTGAATCTCAAATTAAAACCATTTTTGAAGGAACTTTAAATTCAGAAGGAATAGCCATAGTTAATACCAATCTAAGCAATACCAATACAGCTCCAGGTGTACTGAGAGCAAACTTTACCACCAAAGTTTTTGAACCAGGTGGAAACTTCAGTATAGATAACTTTAGTATTCCTTATCATGTTTACAATAGCTATTTAGGGATTAAAACACCAGAAGGCAACAGGTTAAGTGGCATGCTTGTTACTGGGAAAGATCATCAAATAGATATTGTAAACGTTAATAGAGACGGTAAATTAGTACCCGGAAATAAAACTGTTCAGGTAGAAATATACAAAGTTCAATGGCGTTGGTGGTGGGAACAAGATAACCAGAACAGCTACGCTAATTTTACCCAAAATGAATATAACAAACTTATAAAGAAAGAAACAATAGCTTTAAACAATGGTAAAGGAAATGCTAAATTCCGCATCAATGAACCAGAATGGGGCAGATATTTAATTTTAATACGTGATGAGAATGGCGGACATACCACGGGTAAATCTGTATATATAGACTGGCCAAATTGGGCACAAAGAGAACAAGGTGCCAACCCTACGGAAGCAGCCATGCTATCTTTTACAGCCAACAAAACTAAGTTTAGTGTAGGCGAAGATATTGTTTTAACAATACCAACAGGCGAAAATGGAAGAGCATTAATTTCTATTGAAAATGGCAGTCGCGTTTTAAAAACTTATTGGATTGATACTGATAAAGGACAAACACAATTTAAATTTAAAGCAGAAAAGAACATGGCTCCAAATGTGTTTGCTAATGTTACTTTGTTGCAACCTCATTCTCAAACCTTAAATGATCTACCAATACGCATGTATGGTGTTATTCCACTTCATATTGAAGACCCAGAAACCATTTTAAAACCAATTATTAAAATGGCTAATACTTTAAAACCAGAGGTTGAAAGTCAAATTACAATTAGCGAAACTTCGGGTAAAGCTATGACTTATACCATTGCATTAGTAGATGAAGGATTATTAGATTTAACGCGTTTCAAAACTCCAGATCCACATCAAGTATTTTATGCTAGAGAAGGATTAGGTGTAAAGACTTGGGATTTATTTGATCAAGTTTTAGGCGCATGGGGCGGGAATTTAGAACGTATTTTAAGCATTGGTGGTGATGGAACTATTAATAAAAACTTAAGTCCGGCTAAAGCAAACCGCTTTAAACCTGTAGTAAAATATATGGGTCCATATTATTTAGCCAAAGGCGAAAATAAAACACATAAATTTACTTTACCTCAATATATTGGTTCTGTAAGAGCGATGGTGATTGCCGGACAAGATGGTGCATATGGTTATGCAGAAAAAGCAGTAGAAGTTAAAAAACCGCTAATGGTTTTAGCTACTTTACCAAGAGTTATAGGTCCTGGAGAAAGTTTTACCTTACCAGTTAATATTTTCGCTACCAACAATAATTTAAAGTCTGTAAATGTGCAGATACAGAGTTCTCTTTTAATGGTGTCTGGTGCTAAATCACAACAAATTAGTTTTAAACAAGCTGGCGAGCAAATGGCTTATTTCCAAATGTTAGCACCCAATTCTGTTGGGGTTGCCAAGGTTAAAATTATTGCCAAAAGTGGAAGTGAACAAACTATTTATGATGTGGAAATGGAGATTAGAAATCCCAATCCGTATATAACTAATGTTATTGCAGCAACAATACAACCAAAACAAACTTGGAAAACAAATTATTCTCCAATAGGTATGGTAGGTACAAACACTGGAACTTTAGAAGTTTCATCAATCCCCCCTATCAATTTAGATAAGCGACTAAATTATTTGATTCAATATCCACATGGTTGTGTAGAGCAAATTACATCAGGCGTTTTCCCTCAATTGATGTTAGGTAAGTTAACTGCGCTAACAGAGCAGAAAAAAGCACAGGTAGACAGAAATATAAAAGCTGGAATTAATCGTTTAAAGAATTTCCAAATTACAAATGGAGGCTTAAGCTATTGGCCAGGCGAGG
>JBBSRF010000168.1:0-5771 GCA_038243335.1 Sphingobacteriales bacterium | reverse complement strand
TCATAGTTTCTTGAGTTGTAAAAGTTTTAGATGCAACTAAAAATAAAGTTGTTTCTGGATTTAGTATTTTTATGGTTTCAGCAATATGTGTCCCATCAACATTTGACACAAAATGTAAGTTTAACCTTGTTTTGTATGCTTTTAAAGCTTCCGTAACCATTACTGGTCCTAAATCAGAGCCGCCGATACCAATATTTACAATATCTGTAATTGCTTTGCCAGTATATCCTTTCCACTCGCCAGAAATAATAGCGTTGGTAAATTTCTCCATTTTAGCTAATACTACATTTACTTCAGGCATTACATCTTTACCTTCTACAAAAATTGGTTTATTGCTTCGGTTTCGCAGTGCGATATGTAAAACTGGTCTATCTTCAGTTACATTAATTTTATCACCATTAAACATGGCTTTTATCGCTTCATCTAGCATGCACTCTTTAGCTAGTTGTATCAATAAAGCAAAAGTGGTGTCATCAATTCTATTTTTAGAAAAGTCGACTAAAATATCTTCAAATAAAATGGAAAACTTCTTAAAACGTTCTTTATCTTGATTAAATAAATCTTTTATACTGCTTTCGTTAATTGCAATGAAGTGATCTGCTAAATATTTATAGGCAATTGTTGAACTGAAGTTTATTTTTGGAAGCATATTTGTATATTTAATAAAGTAAAAATACAAATTACAAAATTACAAAAACCATATATCATGTTAGAAAATTTAGAACAATTAGTAAGGGAAAATGCACAAGACGCTATAGTAAATAACACAGCGGTGCCAAATGATCAGAATGAATTGGCAATAAAAGCTACGTCTAGTTCAATTTTTGATGCTTTAAAATCACAAATGGCATCAGGAAATTTATCTGAAATTGCTAATATTTTTAATCAAGGTAACGCTACGAATGGTAGTCCAGTTGTGCAACAAGCGACTTCTAGTTTAACAGGTAAGTTAGCTGGTTTAGGTATCAATGCTGAAACAGCTAAAAGTATTGGCGCTTCAATTATTCCAATGATTTTAGGTAAACTAGCCAATAAAACAAATGACCCTAATGATAATTCATTTAATCTTCAAGATATAATTGGTAAATTAGCAGGTGGTGCAGACAGTAAATTTGATTTAGGAGATGTTATGGGGATGTTTAATGGAGGCAAAGATAATCAGGTTCAAGGTGGCGAAGCAGATAGCGGAATGTTAGACAAATTGAAAGGTTTGTTTAATTAAATTTATGAGTACAATTTAATTATATTAGATTTCAGATTACAATTATGAAAAAATTAATAGCTTTTATATTTCTAACTAGTCCTTTGTTCTTATTCGCACAAAGTGCAAATGTAAACAAGCGTACAGATGCTATCACTCAAAAAATTATTAATTGGCGAAGAGATTTTCACGAGCATCCCGAGTTAGGTAACCAAGAAAAACGTACTTCAGCTATTATTGCTAAACATTTACAAGATTTAGGTATTGAAGTAAAAACTGGCGTAGCGAAAACTGGAGTAGTTGGGATATTAAAAGGCGGCAAACCTGGTCCAGTGGTAGCTTTAAGAGCAGATATGGACGCATTGCCAGTTACAGAACGTGTGGTGCTTCCATTTGCCTCTAAAGTTAAAACCAATTATAACGATCAAGAAGTTGGCGTGATGCATGCATGTGGTCACGATAGCCATATGGCAATTTTAATGGGCGTTGCTGAGGTCTTATCAGGAATGAAAAAAGATATTGCGGGTACAGTAAAGTTTATTTTTCAACCAGCAGAAGAGGGTACTCCTGTTGGCGAAGAAGGTGGAGCTGCACTAATGATAAAAGAGGGTGTATTGCAAAATCCAAAAGTAGATGTAATTTTTGGTTTACATATCAATTCTCAAACACCAGTTGGACAAATTACTTATCGCCCAGGTGGCACAATGGCAGCTGTGAATGATATGAAAATCACAGTAACCGGCAGACAGGCGCACGGCGCTTATCCTTGGAGCAGTATAGATCCAATTGTAGTTTCGGCTCAAATTATCAATAGCTTACAAACGATAGTTAGCAGAAATTTAGATGTTACTCAAAATCCTGGAGTTGTTACAATTGGATCAATTCATGGTGGTGTTCGTTCAAATATTATCCCAGAGTAAGTAGAAATGTTAGGTACAATTAGGAATTTAACCCCAGAGGATGAGGCTATGTTTATTGAGCGTATCAAGACAATTGCTGTTAAAACTGGCGAAGCTGCTGGCGCAAAAATAGAAGTTCAAATCCCATACAGCAATCACTATCCTGTTACTTTTAATGATATCGCTTTAACAGAAAAAATGCTGCCAAGTTTGCAACATACAGCTGGCGCCGATAATGTAAAATTAAAGCCACCGGTTACTGGCGCAGAAGATTTTTCATTTTTTCAAGAGAAAATTCCAGGTTTATTTTTCTTTTTAGGAGGTATGCCAAAAGGACAAGATCCATTAAAAGCACCATCGCATCATACGCCAGATTTCTTTCTGGATGAAAGTGGATTTAATTTAGGCGTAAAAGCGCTGTGTAATTTAACACTAGATTATATGAACGCTAAGAAAAATTAGTGCTCCAATTATTGAGCTAATTTAGTCAAACGAAAAACTAATAAACTTAAAAATTGAAGTTAAAGTCATCCGATGAATAGCTGCACATAGCCTATATTCTTCGGATGACTATCTAGTTATGATTATATTATTTGCGTTAGGGATTGAAGTGGAAATCCTTTTTGCTTCAAGAATTTATATTTTTTAATCATAGCAAAAAGATTGAAACAGAAAGCCCGCTCGAACGCCCTGATAAGCTTGCAGTTTATAATTTGTAGTTAAAACCCAACCAACCAACTAACAAACCAATCACCTAACAAACCAAATAACCAACAAAACCACTATCTTTACAATTATGACTAAAGAATTATTGCAGGATTTAAGGGACAGAGTAACGTCGCTGAGGAGGTATCTTTGACGTTGATGAATTGTTATATCAAATAAGTGAAGAAGAAAAAGTGACTCTAAATCCCAATTTTTGGGAAGATTCTAAAAAAGCAGAAAGTATATTAGCCACTATTAGTGGAAAAAAGAAGTGGACTGAAGGCTTTTTGGTCGCTCAATCTACAGTTGAAGATACTGCTGTACTCTATGATTTCTTTCAATCTGGTGATGCAACAGAACAAGAACTTGATGAACAATATGATATTGCTTTAAAAGCAGTAGAAGATTTGGAACTCAAAAACATGTTGAAGACTAAAGAAGACCAGCTCAATGCTGTTTTGCAAATTACTGCAGGTGCTGGAGGCACCGAAAGTTGCGATTGGGCTTATATGTTAATGCGGATGTACTTAATGTGGGCAGAAAAGAATGGCTATAAAGTTACTGAGCAAGACTATGCGGAAGGTGAGGTTGCAGGAATTAAATCTGTAACGATACAAATTGCTGGTGAATTTGCTTATGGCTATTTAAAGGGAGAAAATGGCGTACATCGCTTGGTAAGAATTTCTCCATTCGATTCTAACGCTCGTAGACATACTTCTTTTGCCTCGGTTTATGTATATCCTTTGGTTGATGATACCATACAGATAGATATTAATCCTGCTGATATTGAATTTGAAACTTTTAGAGCTGGCGGTGCAGGTGGTCAAAATGTAAATAAGGTAGAAACTGCAGTGCGTTTGTATCATAAACCATCAGGTATTATCATTAAGAATCAAGAGTCGAGATCTCAATTACAAAATAAAGAAAATGCTATTCGCTTATTAAAATCTCAACTTTATGAAGTAGAACAGCGCAAACGTGATGAAGAAACTGCTTTAATTGAAGGTTCTAAAAAGAAAATTGAATGGGGCTCTCAAATTAGGAGTTATGTATTAGATGATCGAAGAGTAAAAGATCATCGTACTAACTTTCAAACTTCTAATCCACAAGCGGTATTAGATGGAGACATTAATGATTTTTTAAAGGCCTATTTAATGGAGTTTTAGAGTGTAATTATAAAAACCAGTTTGATGAAAAAAATATTTCCTTTTGCAATTTCATTTTTAGTTATGGTAAATGTATATGCCCAGGAGCATATTTTATTATATAATGAAATAATTCCAGGAGGCAAAATGCCGCCTTCAACTTACAATGAGGAATCAACAATTGGGGCGGATGGAATATTGCGAGTTATTAAAGTTATCTCTCCTGAATTGATTGCTTATTTTCCACAGAAACCAAATGGAACTGCAGTAATAATTTGTCCAGGTGGTGGTTATGGTATGCTATCTTTAGCTGAGGAAGGCACAAAAGTTGCTCAAAAATTTAATGAAATCGGCATTACTGCATTTGTTTTAAAGTACCGTTTACCAAGTGATTTAATTATGGTGGATAAAACAACTGGTCCACTACAAGACGCTTTACAAGCCATGTATTTGGTAAGAAAAAATGCTAATTTGTGGAGTGTAAATCCAAATAAAATTGGTGTAATGGGATTTTCAGCTGGTGGACATTTAGCAGCTATTGCCAGTACCCATTTTAATGATTTAAAAGTTCAAAATCAAAATCAAATAAGTTTAAGACCAGATTTCTCGATATTAATTTATCCAGTAATTAGTTTTGGTTCAGTAACTCATGCTGGTTCAGTTAAAAATTTGTTAGGAGATAATCCAAAAGCTGTACAAAGAAGCTTTTTTTCAGCTCAGAATTTTGTGAATGCACAAACTCCCCCTGCGTTTTTAGTACATGCCAATAATGATGGAGCAGTGCCAGTAAAAAATAGTATTTTATATAGTGAAGCCTTAACGAAGTTTAAAGTTCCCGCTGAAATGCACATTTATCAAGCGGGCGGACATGGGTTTGGCTTGCACAACAAAACAACTAAAGACGATTGGTTTGAAAGACTAAAAAGCTGGATGGAAAGTAATAATTGGCTGTAAACTACAAACTGTTAAATTGCTTAACTGTCAGTTGGCAACTCAAAACTAGTTTTGAGCGGTTTCTTTAACTGCTAATTGTCCACAAGCAGCATCAATATCTTTTCCCCTACTGCGTCTGATGTTTGTATTTACACCGTGATTACGCAAGTAAGTAGCAAAAGCATCTATCTTATCACCTTCGGCATTGGTAAAGTCTGCAAACTGAATAGGATTGTATTCAATTAAATTTACTTTGCAAGGAACGTGCTTACAAAATTTAACTAAATCCATCGCATCTTCAATTTCATCATTGAAACCATTGAACACAATATATTCATAAGTAACAGGATTTTTTGTTTTTTGGAAATAGTATTTCAAAGCTTCGGATAGTGCTTTCAGAGAGTTATGCTCAGTTATAGGCATAATTTCATGACGCTTTATGTCATTAGCAGCATGTAAAGAAAGCGCTAAATTGAATTTTGCACCATCATCGCCTAGTTTTTTAATCATTTTAGCAATGCCAGCAGTAGAAACAGTAATGCGTTTATAGGACATATTAAGTCCGTCTGGAGCAGTAATACGCTCTATAGATTTCATTACATTTGCATAGTTCAACAAAGGCTCACCCATGCCCATGTAAACAATGTTTGTTAATGGTATATTATAATTTTTTTTAGCTTGTTCATCAATTAAAACAACCTGATCATAAATTTCATCAGCATTTAAGTTACGCTTTCTGTCCATGTAGCCCGTTGCACAAAACTTACAAGTTAAGCTACAACCAACTTGCGAACTTACACAAGCTGTCATTCTATCATCAGTTGGAATTAAAACACCTTCAACAATGTTCCCATCATATAAACGGAAAGCATTTTTAATAGTATGGTC
>JBBSRF010000167.1:0-5839 GCA_038243335.1 Sphingobacteriales bacterium | reverse complement strand
AATTAGAGCTTATGTTGCCACACAGAAACAAGCAAATGTTTTAGCACAAAGAAATGAAATTGTAGATCACGTAAAACATCAAATAGATCAGGTTTTAGAAAGCTGGGGTTATCATTTGCAAGATTTACAGTTAAACGATATCACTTTTGATGAGGAGATTATGCGCTCCATGAGTCGCGTAGTTGCTTCTAACAACCTAAAGGCTGCTGCTGAAAATGAAGGTCAAGCTTTATTAATTACAAAAACTAAAGGTGCAGAAGCTGATGGTAATGCTATTAAAATTGCAGCAGCAGCAGAACGTGAAGCTGCACAATTACGCGGACAAGGTATTGCATTGTTTCGTGCAGAAGTTGCACACGGTATGACCAAAGCTGCTCAAGAAATGGAAGAAGCTAATTTAGATATCTCAGTAATACTTTTCACTATGTGGACAGAATCTATTAAACATTTTGCAGAGAATAGCGATGGTAACGTAATTTTCTTAGATGGTTCTACCGAAGGTATGAACAAAACAATGAAAGAAATGATGGCCATGCAAATGGATAAAACAAAAAAATAAATATTTCATTAGCCATAAAAAATGCCCTAAAGAGTTTTAACTGTTCAGGGCATTTTTTATAATGTTATTTTTGTTTTAATTAATCATCGATGCCACTTTAGCTGATTTTTCTCCACCACCAGCTTGCTTTATTAAATCTATCATAATCTGCAAACTTTCTTCTTCTACAAAATCATACGCTTCTTCTTTATCTATCTTATCTCCTTTTTTTACTGGAGCTAATCCTCTTGAGGCTCTTAATTCATTTAAACGAGCAAATGATTTCATCTCCAATGCATCACGCTCAGCTTTTAATTTTGTCTGATTTAACGTAACAGTGGTTTGACCATCACGTTTTTTAGCGTCTGTAATATCCTCTTGCAGAATTTTATAGGCAACAGAATTTGACATTCTTTGTTCATGTAGTTTTGCCAAATTAGCTTTAACATTATTTAGATCTGCCACTACTCTAAAGTTAGATGGTTTTACAATATCAAATGGCAAAGCTGAAGGCTCAGTATCTTCACCAATTTTATCCATTGGATAAATTGATGGGAAATTAAAATCTGGTATAACTCCTTTATGTTGTGTACTGTTGCCATTAACTCTATAAAACTTACCCATTGTTAAATTTATCTGACCCAATTGAGGAATTCCATCTTTATCTAAAACGAGATTTGATGTTGGCTCTCCTGCTTTATCTTTAGCAGGCATAGTTGTTGTTTCAGACTTTTTAAATAAAGCCGCCATTTTTTGTAATAGAGACGGATTAACCAATCTATTTAAATCAATTGATGATTGCACAGTACCCTTGCCATAAGTTTGTGTACCCATAATAACTCCTCTACCATAATCTTGTATAGCACCAGCAAAAATCTCTGAAGCAGAGGCACTTAAACGATCTACAATAACACCAAATGGTCCTTCCCACGAAACTCCAGCTTGTTTGTCTTCATCTATTTCTACATTTCCTCTTAAATCTTTAACTTGTACAACTGGCCCCTTGTCAATAAACAAACCTGTTAAATCTATAGCTTCTAGTAAAGAACCTCCTCCATTAGCTCTCAAATCCATCACTATTGCATCTACTTTGTCAATATTTTTTAAAGTATCTATCAATAAACGAACATCTCTGGTTGTACTTTTATAATTTGGATCACCTGCATTAGCCGCTTTAAAATCTGCATAAAAAGCTGGCACATCAATAATTCCAATTTTATATGGTTTACCCTCTGAAAGAATAGTTTTAACAGTTTTTTTAGCTGATTGATCTACTAAATTAACTTTTTCTCTTACTAAAGTAATAATTACTGGTTTTGAAGCAAGCTCTTGTCCAACAGGAATTACTTTTAGTTTAACTGTAGTTCCCTTAGGTCCCTTTATTTTAGAAACTGCATTATCAATTCTCCAACCAATAATATCTTCAAATTCTCCATTTATTCCTTGCGCCACGCCAACTATTCTGTCGCCAGCGTTAATCTGTTTACTTTTAAAGGCAGGACCTCCTGGAACTACTGAAACAATTTTAGTAACTTCATTTTCTAATTGTAATGTCGCCCCAATTCCTTCAATAGAACGAGACATTTCAATATTAAATGTTTCTGCGTTTCTAGGGTTAAAATAACTGGTATGTGGATCTATTGCCTCAGTAAAAGAATTCATCAAAATTTGAAAAACGTCTTGATTATTGAATTTTGTAGATTGTGTTTTTAAATTCTGATAACGCTTAGTAAGTGTTTCTACATTTTTTGCATCATCAGTTCCAGCAATCTTTAAATTAACCAACTCGTATTTTACTCTTTTTTTCCAAATATTATCTAAATCGGTAACAGTACTAACCCATGGCATTTTCTCTCTGTCATAATCATACGTATCATTCTGATTAAAATCATATTTACCACTAATTTGAGACATTGAAAACTTTATACGTTCATTGTATCTTTTTAGATAAACATTGAATATATAAAAAGGGGCACTTAAATCGCCAATTCTAAAGTCATCATCTAAAGTTGTTCTAAACTTTTCAAACTCCTTAATATCATCAGCTAAAAAATAGTATCTCGAAGGATCTAGCGCCTTAATATATCGATCATAAACTACAGAAGAAATCGAATCATTAACTTTTATTTTCTTGTAATTATAGTTCTCTATAAGCTGTACCACTTCTCTTAAAACCAAACTTTGTTGCTCATCTGGCTTAATATTTTGCACACCATCAACCATTTTTTGCGATTTTGGTGAAGCACTACAGGCCAACGCTGCGGCTGTAAATGCGATCATCAATACTCTTCTCAGCATTTCTTTAAATAATTTAAATTCCATTTGTTAGTAAATCGATATCCAATATGATACCAATTTTTTAAATAAACAAAAAAGATACAGTTTAATACTGTATCTTTTTTGTAAACTTTCTAAAGTTACTATCATCATTCATGAAATTATCCTGCTTTTAAAGGCTAACATCACTAATCCCACAATGCTTTTTACTTTAGTTTTTTTAAAAATATTCTTACGATGCGTTTCTACTGTACGCTTACTTATGTCAAGATGACTAGCAATTTCATCATTACTGTACTCTAAAGTTATTAGTTTAGTAATTTCTAATTCTCGTTTACTTAAAACTTCAGTAATTTTTATGGTGCTTATTTTCATCATAGCTTTCATTCTTTTTAAGAATTTTAATCTTCACAAAAATTACAAAAAGCAATGCGACATACAATACCATGTTTAGGGTATATTAAGCTACCCAATAGTTGGTACTAATTATATAATTTTATGCTCGTAAGCATACTTAAGCAAACCTATTACGCTTTGTGTGCTTGTTTTTCTAAAAATGTTCTTACGATGTGTCTCAACAGTACGTTCACTAATAAATAACATATCTGCAATCTTTTTATTACTATTTTCTTTCTCTATTAGCCTAATAATCTCAATTTCTCTATTTGTTAAGTGAGACTTATCATCGTTATTTTTAAAAGATTTTATTAGTTCTTCTGTTACCTCATTTCCGAAAAATTTATTACCTAAAACTAAATTATCCAATGCATCAATTAGTTCCTTTTTACCAGTGTTTTTTAAAATGTAACCAGACACACCAGCTTCAATCATTTCTTGAATGACCTGACGTTCACCAAACATTGACAATGCCAATACTTTTATATTTGGATACTTCTTTTTTACACATCTAGTGAGTTCCACACCTGTCATTTCTGGCATATTAATATCTGTTAAAAGAATATTAACATTCAAATCTTCTAACATCAACATTACGTCTTTAGATCGGTTAGCGAAACCTACAATAACATATTTCTCTTCATTATTTAATAATGAGATCAAACCATCTACCACCATTTGGTGATCGTCCACAATAAATAAATTAGTTGATATGTGATTTTCCATTTTACTAATTTACACAGGAATAAAGATTGCCACAAGAGTACCTCTGCCAATATTAGAAGAAAAGTCTACTGTACCCTTTAAAAAACCAACTCGGCTCGTGATATTTTTCAGTCCAATACCTTCAAAATTTTCAGCTTTAGAGGTGTCAAACCCTTTACCATTATCTTCAATCATCACATTAATCCCCTCTTCGTCTTTAGTTAATTGAATATCTAATGAATTTGCTTGCGAGTGCTTAATTACATTATTAACAGCTTCTTGAATTACTCGATATAAAACCATTTCTATATTTTTATCTAATCTATCTTGTAAACCAAATGTTTCCAAATTAATTTTTAACTTTTGAGAGTCAATTTTACTTATAAAATCTCTAATTGCCGTAACCAAACCAGCTTTTAATAAAACATTTGGTGCCATTTGATGAGAAATAACGCGAACTTCTTTACAACTCTCATCAACCAAATCAATTGTTTTGTTAAACATATTCTTACTATGTTCATCTTTAAAATTTAAATTCTCTGTTAATGCAGATAAATTCATTTTTACAGCAGAAAACATTTGACCTAAACCATCATGCAATTCACCGGAAATTCGTACTCTTTCATTTTCTTCGGCACTTAATATGGCATTAGTAGATAGATCTTGTTGCTTGATTACTTCTTGCTGCAACCTTGCTTCTTGCCTCAGTTTATAGCGGTTGTATAAAAGATAGCTTAACAAAATAGTAATTAACAACACGCCAGCAATAGATCCCAGCATAATATTTCTCTTGAGCAACTCTAATTTTTGAACTTCATTTTGTGACGCTAATAGTTTATTCTGTTGTTCCTTAACTTTGGTTTCAGCTTGCTTTTTCTGTAATAATATTTTATTCTTTTGCAGTAACAACTCTTGAGATCCAATGCGAAAAAGATTTTTATCATTTTCCAAACTCTTATTCCCTAACTCGAGCTTACTTTTATTAATTTCCAGATTTTGGATTTTATTTTCATTGTTAAGTGTTATAATTTGTTGTTGTTTTTTTTCAGTTTGGTATTTCGTATTTAGCTCATTAATTTGTTTACTCAAATTCTCATTGAGCAAACTATCTTTAATAATTCTATATTTTTCCCTAATAAAAAACGCTTGCTTAAAATTCCCCATTGCAGAATCCAAACTAGATCTGTGGTTGTATATCTCAGCGAATGTATTATTATTAGAATTATTATATTTTAAGGCAGATGCGTATGCTTTATCGAACCATTCTTCAGCTTTTTTAAACTCTCCTAGTTTTGTGAATGAAAAGCCTATATTTTGTTGAACTAACGCAAGTCCAGCATAATTTTTTGCTTCTTCAACTAGTTTGATAGATTTCTCTAAAAATGGGATTGCTTGAATATATTTTTCTTGTCGCATATATAATGCACCCAAGTTATTGTAGCAAATTTGCATTCCCCTTTTAAAACTTGCTTTATCAAATGATTGAAGACTTAAGCTAATAGTTTTGATCGCTTTGTCATATAATGATTGTTCAATATATACATTTGCAAGGTTCAAATAAGCAATCCCTAAATTTAATTGATCATTAAAAGCTATCAATACTCCAATTGCTTTGCCATAATATGATGAAGCTTCATTAAAGTTTTTCTGCAACCTGAGCACATTGCCAATGTTTATAAATGTTTGAGCATTTTCTCGTGGTTTTTTAATTTTGTCCATTAGCCTAGTCGATTCCAAATAATATCGAATGGCTAGATTATAGTTGCCGAGATCATAATTAATAGCCCCTAAGTTATTTATCACAGTAGAAATTCCTTCTACATTCTTTTCGGCTCTATAAACTGTTTCTCCCTTCTTGAAATAAATTAATGCTTCTTTTAGATTCCCAACAATTTTATAGGCCATTCCAATATTATTGTAATT
>JBBSRF010000166.1:0-5840 GCA_038243335.1 Sphingobacteriales bacterium | reverse complement strand
GCGGTTCAGATGCGAACACCTTAAAGCTACTTTATACGATCAAGCAATCAGATATAAATACAGGAAAAGTAACCAACCAGGCAACAGCAACAGGTACTCCACCAGTTGGAAGTCCGGTTACTGGCACATCAGACAGTAATGATCCATTACTAACTGGACCTAACGATCCAACAGTTACTCTATTGACACAGACTAGTTCTATGATCTTAGAAAAAGATGGTTTCTATAAAGATACAAATGCAGATGGCAAGGTGAACATTGGTGATAGAATTAACTATACTTTTAAAGTAACAAATACAGGAAACGTAAGCTTAACTAATGTAACTATAAGTGATGATAACGCTACTGTGAGTGGTGGCCCAATTTCAATCCTTGCAGTAGCAGCTAGTAATAGTACAACATTTACTGGTTATCATATATTAACGCAAACTGACATTAATAATGGCGGGGTATTTAATTTAGCTACAGCTACATCCATAGATCCAACACCACTTGATCCAAAAGATCCAAATTATCCAATTAATCCACCGGTTACACCTTGTCCAACTTGTACAGTAACTTCACTCGAGCAAAATGGTTCAATAGCGTTAGTCAAAAATGTAACAAATATAGGTACTGGTGCTGGAGGAACATTTATACTAGGCAATTCAATTGAGTATACATTTATTGTAACCAACACTGGCAATGTCGTACTTAATAACATCATATTAGTTGATGATAAACTAGGTCTTGGAATAATTAATGTTTCTGGAACTTTAGCGCCAGGAGAATCAAAATCTATTGTAAGAAACTATAAGATTGTTGCATCAGATATTACCGCAGGTAATGTTAAAAATTCTGCTCTAGTAACTGCAAACACTCCAGGAGGCAAAACTGTTAAAGACGTTTCGGGTTCTAAAACGGATAACGATACACCTACAGTAACTCCGCTATGTATTCCACCAATTGCTATAAATGATAATTCGTCGACATTACAAAATAGCGCTGTAATTATTATTGTTCAAGACAATGATATTGCAGGAAATGCGCCAATTGCTGTGGGTAGTATAGTAATTACAAGTCAGCCATTACATGGTACTGTTAATATTAACACAAATGGTAAAGTAACCTATATACCAAATAATGATTATGTTGGTACAGATAGCTTTAAATATACCATCAGTGGCACCAATAGTTGTGCGTCAAACGAAGCTAAAGTAGACATCAATATCGGTGGATTACCAAAAATTGGTTTAGCAAAGGCTGTGATTTCTAGCGTTATCCAACAAAATGGATCATATAACATCACTTACCAATTTGTTGTAGGTAATTATGGTACAACAATATTGAATAATTTAAGTATTCAAGATGATTTAAGGAAAACTTTTAAAGTAGATTTATTTACTGTTAAAAGCATTACATCTTTAGGTACGCTTAAAGTAAACTCAACTTACAATGGTAGTTCAAATACTGAACTTTTAGCTCCAGGTAATTCACTGGCTATTGGAGATAAACAACAAGTAGAAATTGTAGTTAATTTAACTGTAAGTAAGGATAAGGTTACTTATCTGACTAGCGCAACGGCAGAAGCTATTTCTGTCACGGGTCAGAAAACTACAGATACATCTACAGACGGTTTAAAACCAGATGTTGGCGGCGATGTATCTGCTTCAGTACCTACACCTATAGATTTAACTAAACCTAAAGAATTTATTCCAGAAGGCTTTTCTCCAAATGGCGACGGAACTAATGATACGTTCGTGATTTCAAACATGGGAAATAAGGTTGTTAACTTGGAAATATATAACAGATGGGGAAATCGGGTTTTTAGAAGTGCGAACTATAAAAACAATTGGGCCGGACAAAGTACTGAGGGAATAAGGGTAGGAAGTGATTTGCCTGAAGGAACATATTTCTACATCATTGTAATAGATGGAAAAGATAAACATGTTGGTTCTATTACATTAAAAAGATAATTATGAAAAAATATATAACAATAGCTTTAGTACTTGTTTCTGTAATTAGCAGCAAAGTACAGGCTCAACAAGAGGCAATGTATACGCAATACATGTTTAACACTATGGCTATAAACCCTGCGTATGCAGGAAGTAGAAATGTAACTTCTGCTACCGCTTTATATCGCAACCAATGGGTTGGGATACAAGGTGCACCAGAAACTATAACGCTCAGCATTGATGGAGCGACCAATAATAAAAAAGTAGGTTTGGGTTTACAAGTATTTAATGATAAAATTGGCATAACAAACACTACAGGCGCTTTTGGAAGTTATGCTTATCGCATTCGCTTAAATAGAGGTACGTTATCATTTGGTTTACAAGCAGGAGCAAGTCAATATAAAGCAGACTTTCAATCAGTTTCATTAAGTTCACTTTCCTCAAATGATGTAGCCTTTGGTGAAAACATTAATAAAGTGCTAATAAATTTTGGTGCTGGTATTTATTACAGTACAGATCGTTTTTATATGGGACTTTCCTCGCCACAGATTTTAAACAATAAGCTATCAGATTTTAAAGTACAAAATACAAATGTTTATAGCGGTCAAGCATTACACCTATTTTTTTCAACTGGTTATGTTTTCCCATTGGGAGATGTATTAAAGTTTAAACCATCTGTGTTAGTTAAGGGTGTTAAAGGAGCGCCAATTGAGGCAGATTTAAACGCTACGTTATGGATAAATGACCTGATCGCTTTTGGCCTGCAATATCGCACAGAAGCAGACATGGCTGCAATGATGGAATTACAGGCAAGTCCTCAACTTCGCATTGGTTATTCCTATGACAGAAGTTTAACCAAGCTTGTGCAATATAATTCTGGAAGTCATGAAATTATGTTACGTTACGAATTTGGATATAAAAAAGGTAAAATATTATCACCTAGATACTTTTAATATTTAAGACATGCAAATTAGAAAAAAATGTATTGCTGTTGTTATTGGTTTATTGCTATTCCCTTTAGTAATGCAAGCACAACAAAATAAAACTACGACCTTGATAAGAAAGGCCAATAAAGAATATAATTCTTTAAGATATTTATCTACTATAAAATTATTACAGCAAGCCTTAACAAAAGACACTTTGCAAACTGCCAATAAGGAAATATTAGCAAATAGTTATAGAAAAGTTAAAGATTATGATAACGCAGCTAAATGGTATCATAAATTAAATTTGGTTAGTGACTTTAAAGCTGAATGGGCTTTACACTATGCTGAAGTTTTAGCAAACCAAAAAAAATACCAAGAATCAGAAAAATATTATCAAAAATTTCTTAGTACTTCAAGTAAAGATAAAAGAGCAGCAAATTTTGCAAAATCTTATCAGTCTATTACAAGTTTAGCAAAAGATCAGGGTTTATATAAAGTTAATTATACTGATTTGAATACTGTATTTGCTGAATATTCACCTACTTTTTATAAAGATGGATTAATTTTTAGTAGCAATAGAAACCGATATGACGTTATTAAAAATATATTTGGGTGGGATGAAACTCCTTTCTCTAATTTATATTACTTAAATAAGCTTAGTGATATTAAATCAGTAAACACTGATAGCTTAATAAATTTAGTTCGTAAAGATTCTGATCTTTTAAAAAAATTATATAAAGTAAATGATGATGACACTCGCCCAACTAGTAATGATAGCAAAGTATTGGGTAATTTAGAGATGTCTTTTAAGTTGGATACTTTAGGTCAATTATTTGTATTAAATCAATATGCTAAACCAATAATAGGAAAAGTTAATACTAAATTTCATGAGGGATCTGCTGTGGTATCCTCAGACGGTTCTTTAATGTTTACTAGAAATAATCTATTTAATGGTAAAATGTCTGTAAGTAAACAAGGTGTTAATAAATTAAAATTGTTTACAGCTTCTGGAAATAATTGGGAAACAATAACCCCATTTCCATTTAATAATGATGAATACTCTGTAGGGCATCCTGCATTAAATAGAGAAAGTACATTATTGATCTTTTCATCTGATATGCCTGGTGGATTTGGGGGTGTAGATTTATATACAAGTAAAAGAAGTTCAATTCATGCTGCTTGGGAAAAGCCAGTGAATATGGGTGAATTAGTAAATACAGAAGGAGATGAAATGTTTCCATCTATCAATAAGGACAGTACTTTATTTTTCGCTTCTACTGGTCATATTGGTTTAGGTGGTTTAGATATATTTCAAGTTTTATTGAAAGATGAAGTTGCAATAGGTTCAGTTGTTAATCTTGGTACGCCAATTAACTCTTCAGTAGATGATTTTGGGTTAATTAAATCTCTAGATGGCAAATCTGGTTTTTTCACTTCAAATAGAAGAGGTAATGATGATATTTATAACTTTATTACACTGCAGCCAATACCTAATAAAAAAGTTATTGTGGAAGAACCTATTTTTAGTTTAGAAGGAAGAGTAATAAACAAGGATAACAATCAACCAATCGCAATGACAACAGTTATCTTAAGTATGTCTAATGGCGCTAATGCTAAGTTGATAACGAATGATAAAGGTGAATTCAAGTTTAAATTAGCCCAAAAAGCTGACTATTCATTAACTGGAGAGAAAATGGGCTATATGAAAGCAATTGGAGGTAATTTAACTACAAACGGTTTAACTAAATCTGAAGTTATCAAGAAAGATCTTTTTATGAACCAAATCGTAATTGGAAAAGCTATTAGAATAGATAATATTTTTTATGATTTTGATAAGTTTAACATTAGAACTGATGCAGCAGAGGAACTAGACAAATTAGTTACTGTATTAAAAGAAAATCCAACCATTTGGATAGAATTAGGTTCGCATACTGATAGCAGAGGAAATGATTTATACAATCAAAAGCTTTCTCAAAATAGAGCAAATTCTGCAGTAACTTATATTATTAGTAAAGGTATAGGTAGAGAGAGAATAACAGCCAAAGGTTATGGTGAAAAGATGTTATTAAATAATTGTGCAAACGGAGTACAATGCTCTGATGAAGCACATCAATTAAACAGAAGAACAGAATTTAAAATCACAAAACAATAATAAAAAACTTTTTTAGGTTAATACTTCAGTTATAATTGAAACCGTTCATTAATTATGAGCGGTTTTTTTAATTAACTATTATCAATATAGTTTATTAGTAATTTATAAAACATTTTTTTTATTTACAATAAATAATTAAATCATTCGTCTATATACTAAGGTATTAAATAAATAAATCAGCGGAGTTAATCGAAAGGTTAGCTCTGTTTTGTTTAGCAACCGTTTTTTAAATTTATAATTGACAAATTTTTAGCAAAAAAACAAATTATATTTTATACATTTGCTAAAAATAATAGTATTTTAATGCGTATTTATGACTGTAACTGTTCTTGCCATATTTGATGAGTTTGACCCTAATACACCTTTAGCAAAGGTGATGAGAGAGCGATTAAATAGATTAGCACTTGAGCTGCAAGAGGTTCAACTGAAAAGTTTAATGGCAATAGAACCTTTAACAGAAGATCTTGTTATTTACATATCCTATAATCCTAAATATACAGTTCGTTGGCGTATTGTAAATGATGTATCTGCTAGCATAGAAAAAGAAGTAGCAGATCGTTGCGCATCCTTAGGTTATATTTTCTGGAAAACTAGCCATATCAATATTTTTAAAAGCAATCTTTAGCTCTATATTGATGATTGTAAGCAAAAGATAAGAAATCTATAAACTCTTTTTTAATTTATAAAAAAAATTAATAGTTAAATCTGAGTAATTACCTAATACAAAACCTCCATTTAAGGGGAGTAGGTAATTATTTAACTCATATAATTGAGAGTAAACCTAAACCATAAAACTTTTCCACATTAAGATGCATATTGAGCGTTATT
>JBBSRF010000165.1:0-5852 GCA_038243335.1 Sphingobacteriales bacterium | reverse complement strand
TTTTTATTTAAAAGTTTAATAAACTCCATATAAAAGTCGTCGGCTATATCCATAAGTTTTCCGTTGGTATTAATCCAATGTGATTGCATATAAAATAAAGCATCCATTCTTTGTTTGGATGTAGACAAAGCATACTCTCGAATTTCTATATTTTGATCCTTTATTTTCATAATTTATTTAAATATAAATATAAGCAAATTTCGAGTTAAAAAATAAATGCCTGATGTAAATTAATAGATCAGGCATTTATAAAAAACTGTTAACTGTTAATCGAAAACTGAATTAAACTATCCAGTTCCAACCAAATCTATCTTCGACTAAACCGTAACGAATGTCATTAAGTTCTTTAGCAATACTTGTAGAAACGGTACGTGTATTTGGGTCGCTTAATTTATAAAGTTCACCTTCAAAACCAATTTCGCCAATTTGAGTCACTGTGGCTGCGGTACCTACTGCAAACGCTTCTGTTAACGTTCCGTTTTTAGCACCAGCAATAATTTCTGCAACTGTTACTTTTCTTTCTTCAACGGTAATACCTTTTTCTTTTGCTAGTACTATGATAGTATCACGTGTAACTCCATTTAAAATAGTTTCTCCTATAGTAGCAGTAATCAATTTACCATCTAACACAAACATTAAGTTAGCTGCTCCAGATTCTTCTACAAAAGAATGTGTATTGGCATCTGTCCAAATTAATTGGTCGAAACCTTCTTTTTGTGCTTGGGCAAATGGATATAAAGAACGAGCATAATTACCTGCCGTTTTAGCGTAACCTACACCGCCGTCATTAGCACGTGTATATTTTGTTTCTATTTTAACCTTCAATGCTTTTGTATAGTAAGGTCCGCTTGGCGAAGCCAATACTATAAATTTATAGCTATTACTTGCTTTAACACCTAATGATGGTTCTGTTGCAAACATAAATGGACGTAAATACAACGAATAATTTTCTTGTGTAGGTACCCAACCTTTATCAACGTTGATTAATGCAGCAATGCCTTGCATAAAAATATCTTCTGGTATAGTTGCCATTGCCATACGGTCTGCAGAAATATTAAAACGCTCAAAGTTTTTATTTGCTCTAAAAACACTGATGTCACCATTCTTCAAGTGATAAGCTTTCATCCCTTCAAAAATTGCTTGTCCGTAATGTAGTGCAGAAATTGCAGGACTCATCTCGATAGGTCCATATGGTAGAATTTGGAAATTCTTCCATTCGCCATCTTCAAAATCAGCCATAAACATATGGTCGGTAAAGGTTTTTCCGAAAGGGATATCTTTAAAATCTGTTGTTGCTAATCTAGAATTGGTATTTTTTGTAATCTTTATATCTATGTTTTTTATCACTTCTTTTTGGATTAATTTCTTGCAAAAGTACGAATAATGCACTTTAAACCCAAATTAATCTTATTTTCGGAGTGTTTGTAACACACTAAGTACCCATCCTTTTCCCCATTCTTCCATTTGTTCTGCCGTCCATAAAAAAGGATAGAAAATTCGTTTTTGGAAACGTGGAGGCAAGTATTTCTGCCAATTGGTGCCACCAGTTGCAGCAATATCTGTTGGGTCTTTTTCTAAATAACGCACTGCAGATTTATAATGTGACAAAGGCCATTCTACATTTACATACAAGTCTAGTTTTTTTAACTCTTCCGCTAATGCACTAACATCTTCTCCTTTTTCTTTAAGTTGATGATATAAAACAGCAAAATTAGACTGTTCTCTTTCTTTTGCTAAGGCTAAAAATTGTTCAGCATATTTTTTAATAAACTGTTTTAAAGTTAAAGTTTGCTTACCACTTGCCAATTCTGTAGCACCAAATTTCCAGTATATTGATTCGAATTTCTCATCCATACTCGCATCCTTCAATTCTTCACGCTTGCTCTTATCAACCAATTGCATAAAATCTGTTGCATTTATTTCTATCAATCGGTATTGCCCAGATTGGAAACCACTTGCAGGCAATAAAGACATGCGGAATTTTAAAAACTGTTCTTTTTCCATGCCATTTACCATCACTTCAAAAGAAGTAGTTAATGCATTAAAATAGGCGTTAATCCGTTTAACACGTGCGCTAAAAAATTGTGCTGTTAATTCTTTGTGATTGGCGATCTGATTGCATTCATGTAAAGCCAATTTAAAATACAATTCTGTAATTTGATGATACATGATAAAGATTTCTTCATCAGGAAATGGCGTTTTTGGACTTTGTAAGCTTAATAAAGTATCTAAATGGATATAATCCCAATAGGTTAAAAAATCTGCATACAATAAACCATCTAAATAAGATGCCATATCTTGCCCCATTGCTTCATATTTTTCTTGAAGCTTGTTTATTTTATCTTTAATTTCTGGTGTAAATTCCATGAATAAATTTAATGTGTAATGATGTACAATGAGCTACAATCTCTCTTGCAGCAATTATTGATTACAAATTAAATTAACTCGGTCTGGAAATAATTAAGCTAATAAATGAAGCCCATTTCCAAGTTTTAAAATCTTGCTTAAATTTCATGTTGGCATGTTTATACTTTCACAAGCTAAGAAAAAAAGATTGTGAAAGTAGTATTGTCTAATACAACACTCTAAACTTTATCGTGTTATCTATCTTTTTAAGCGATTTAAATAAAGCTTTATCATATTCTGCATTAATATCTGTTATTGCATAGCCAATACTTTCATTTGTCATTAAAAATTGTCCAACAATGTTAATGTTATGTTTTGCGAAAATGGTATTTATTTGCGCCATAATACCAGGAACATTTTTATGAATATGAATTAAACGGTGGGATTGATCAATAGCTGGTAATTGCAAATTCGGAAAATTGCCACTCATATAAGTAGTGCCCTTATTCATGAAGTCAATTAATCTTTTTGGAATAAAATTATCATTGCGTGGATTGCTTTTAGGATCATCAAAAACTACAATACCCATATCCGTACAGGTTTGAAAAGAGAATTTATTTCTAGCACTGCCTAAATAACCAATGGTTTTAAGTTTAACTGCACGCTTTAATTTTTCATTATCTATTTTTTCGCCATCTGCTAATAAAATCATACCCACATCAGCAACATATTTTTCTTCAAATGCTGCTTTATATCTGATAGAAAAACCATCCTTTTTAAGCAGAGCAATGCTTTCTTCTGGTACATCGCCAATTACCAAACATAAGATTCTGTTTTTAGGATATGATATCGCCCTCGGTAAATTGTTTACAAATAAAAACTCATCAAAACTTGGCGTAACATGATCCGCTTTTGAAACAATACTTTCTCTAGCAATATTCTCAGTAAAAGCATAAAATTTTTTGATTAGTCCACTTTCTCTAAGTTGATAATCAGAATAACCATCACCTATCCCATACAACTCGCCTTCTAAAGCCATTTGTTTAATCAGTTTTACTTTTCCGCCTTCTTCGCTTAACGGATTGGCATGGTCGTAATCTATAATTTTTCCATCACAAGTGGTTACAAAGGTGTTGGCATAAATATTTTCTTTTTTAATGTGATACTGACTAACAACTGGGGTGATAAATTCCTTGAAGCCGCCAGAAACAATTAAAACATCATCTGCATGTTTTTTAAAGAAATTCGCATTGCGAGAAAAAGAAGCTGAAACTTTCTTTTTTAGGTGTTTGATTAACTGTTTTAAATGATCTTCATTAGCTTCTAATAATGTTACACGTTTCGCTAAGCTTTCAGAAAAAGATAATTTTCCTTCCATTGCTAAATTGGTTAAATCTTCAATTTGTTGAAAGATTACTTCTTTATTGAGATGTTTTTTTAAAGAAATACGAGCTAATTCATCTAATGCTTCTACCTGAGTAAAGGTGCTATCAAAATCTATAATATAATAATTTTTTTGTTTCATTTATTTTAAGGCCTGGCAAACTTCCAATATGCTTTTCTCTAATGGTTTAAAGTCTATTCCAATTGCTTTCCTAATTTTATCGTTGCTGTAATAACTCAAATTAAAACTACTTTTTGCTGCATCTTTAGTTAATGCTGGCGCTTTTCCGGTAATTATTGAAACTAATTTCGATGCTCTCCAAGCAATCCCTAACATCCAAGGTTTCGCTTCGCTACTTGGTGGTTTAACATTAAATCCATTGGCAATTAGAGTGAAAAATTCTTTATAGTGTAAGTTGCCTGCAGAAAGTGTAAATCGTTCAGCAGTAATTTCGTTGTTCATCAGTAAAATCATTGCTTTTGCCACATCTTCTACATCAACAATTCCTGTTGCGCCATTTGTATAAAATTTTAAGCCATCTTTAACCAATTTAAAAATAGCACCGCTGCCAGTAAAGCCGGTATTTTTGCCAATTATTACAGCAGGATTTACAATTATAGCATCTAATCCTTCAGCTATGCTACGCCAAACTTCCATCTCGCCTTCATATTTGGAAATGGCATAAGAATGAACATTTGCATTATATTCCCAAAAATCTTTTTCTGTAATTTTTGCTCCTTTTTTAGCATCTCCTAAAGCAGCAATAGAACTTACGTGCACCAAACGAGCATTGTGTTCTAGACATAAATTAACAACGTTTGAAGTGCCTTCAATATTAATTTTAAGCAACTTGGCTTTATCTTTTGGGTTGAAAGAAATGAAAGCTGCACAATGATAAACCTGAGTTACATTTTCAAAAGCATCTGCTAAATCTTCTGGGTTGTTAATATCTGCCACAAACCATTCTACAAGCACGTTGTTTTTTAATAAATCTGGAATTTTAGAACTGCTTCTTTTTAACGCTCTAACATTATTGTTTTGAGCAGTTAATTGATGAACTAATTCTGATCCTAAAAACCCTGTAGCGCCCGTTATCAATATCATTTTATTTTTTCCCTAGGTTTTTTATTAATATGTCCGCTCAAAAATAGATATTTGATGTCAACATTTATATCAATTATGTCTTTATCCGATTTTTTTTCGCCAATTGATCCAGAAAAATTTAGTCCAAATCAAGGTTTTTTAACAAGTCAGCTGGGATTAAAGGTCAATTTTTTTACAGATCGTTTCCCAGAATTAGAAGAAAAATCATATGATATTGCAATTTTTGGCGTTAAAGACGATCGAGGAGCACTAAATAACAATGGCTGTGCTCTGGGGGCGGATCATTTTAGAGCTCAGTTTTATTCGTTGAATGAAGGCGCATTTAAAAGCAAAATTATTGATCTCGGTAATATTCTGGCTGGAAAGGAAATGTCTGACACTTATTTTGCGGTTAAGACTGCAGTCGCTGAGTTAGTGAAATTAAATATCTTACCTATAATTATTGGTGGCGGACAAGACCTTACTTATCCGCAGTATATGGCTTATGAAAATTTAGAGCAAAAAGTTGATTTGGTAGTTGTAGATTCTAAGTTTGATTTGGACGAGGATAAGGAAGAAGGTGTTGTTACGACTTCAAATTCTTATTTAAGCAAGATTTTTTTACATCAACCAAATTATTTATTCAACTACAGCAATATTGGTTATCAGACTTATTTTGTAAACCAAGAAAGTTTAAAAGTTATGGATAAGCTTTATTTTGATATCCATCGATTGGGAGATTTTTTAGCTGATATTTCTTTAGCAGAACCAGTTCTTCGCAATGCAAATATGATCAGTTTTGATATGGGAGCCATTCGCTCTGCAGATGCTGGAGCTAACATTAATGCTGGTCCGAATGGTTTCTATGGCGAGGATGCATGCAGAATTACACGTTATGCGGGAATGAATGATAAGTTAACCTCAATTGGTTTTTATGAATTTAATCCTGCTTTTGACACAAATGGGCAAACTGCATTACTTTTAGCGCAAATGGTTTGGTATTTTATAGATGGTTACTATAATCGTAAACAAGATTTTC
>JBBSRF010000164.1:0-5861 GCA_038243335.1 Sphingobacteriales bacterium | reverse complement strand
CTTTTCAGCAAAATCTAATCCATCACTTGCGTAAATTATACTTCTGGCAGCGTTAATTAATAATCCACATTGGGAGTTTAAACCATATTGGCAAACAGCACTTAAACTACCACCTTGTGCACCAACGCCAGGAACCAAAATGAAATTATCTGGAATTAATTGACGAATATGCTTAAACTCTTCTGCTTTAGTTGCTCCAACTACATACATTAATTGATCGCTATTTGCCCAAGCAGTTGAGGCAGTAATTACTTTCTCATATAATTTAGCATTATCGCTTTGCTTAATCTGGAAATCTTGACTACCTGTGTTTGATGTTAGCGCTAATAAAATAACCCATTTATCTTTATAATCTAAAAAAGGAGTAACGGAATCTTTCCCCATATAAGGCGCAACGGTAATTGAGTCGAAACTCATACCAGAACTTTCTCTATTAAAAAACGCCTCTGCATACATTGTTGAAGTATTTCCGATATCACCACGTTTGGCATCCGCAATTGTAAAAATAGCTGGAGGAAAATGCTTCCAAGTATCTACCAAAGTTTGCCAACCTTTAACTCCTCTGCTTTCATAAAATGCAGTGTTAGGTTTATAAGCTACGCACAAATCATGGGTAGCATCAATCAACTGCTTATTAAATTCTAAAATCGGATCATTGTATTTTAATAAATGTTTTGGTAATTTATTTAACACGGGATCTAATCCAATACATAAAAAAGATTTTTTATGCTTAATTTGTTCAAAAAGTTGATTTTTATTCATTTCAATGCAATAATTGAATGCAAATATGCATAAATTTTAAGCATATTTTAATTGATAAGTATTTGTTTTAAGTAACTTTTTTTAAACATTTTGTATATTTAGTTGTATTTTAATTTTCAAATACATACAATTGTGTTATAATTCCCGAATGTTTATCGGAATCTTAGAAAAAATCTCAACCAAAACTGTATCTATTATTTTTAAAGACTTTTTCTTTGTTTTCTTTTGATAAACTCTATTTAAAATTTCTCGACAAAAACATATCGACAAACACATATAAATGTTTAATAAAACAGAATTAACTGAAAAGCTTACCGCTGAATTACGTGAGCTAGCAAAAAAAGAAGGTGTAAACAATGCAGATGATTTACGCAAGACCGATTTAATAGAACAAATTTTACTGCAACAAACCAATAAAAGCACTGAAACTGCAAAGCCCAATGATATGGCTAAACCAATGTCAGTTAAAGATGAAATTGGAAAGCCAGTTGTTAAAAAGAGAGCTCGTCTTAGTAAAGAAGAAAAGATGCCTGCACAGGTAGAACGTGAGAGAGTAACTTTATTTGATGAGCCACAAAACCGCCAACCTGAAGTTGTTGAAACTCCTAAAGTTATGGAGGAGGAAACCACAGTTGTACCTACAACTTCAGATTTTGTTGACGACCCAAAGCGGTTAGAAACTATTGCAGTTAAAATGCAAAACCAAGCTAATCAATCCAATCAAAATAAAAAGGATAGGTTACCTAGAGAACCAAGACCTGCTAGAGAAAATAAAAATACACCTAGTATAACTGGCGAAGAAATTTCTTCTAAAGAGGAGAAAGCGCCAAGAGAGGAAAGAACACTAAGAGAAGAAAACAATAATCGTCCACAAAAAAACCAAAATAATAACCAAAACGGAGGTAATCATAAACAAAACGAAACTAGTTATAGCAACTTAGATTTTGATAATACAATCACCAATGAAGGTGTGTTGGAAATTATGCCTGATGGTTATGGGTTTTTGCGCTCTGCAGATTACAATTATCTTTCATCACCAGATGATATTTATGTATCTCAATCCCAGATTAAATTATTTGGTTTAAAAACTGGCGATACTGTAAATGGAAGCATACGTCCGCCAAAAGAAGGCGAAAAATATTTTCCATTAGTTAAAGTATTTAGTATAAATGGACGTATACCTGCAGACGTTCGCGATCGCGTACCATTTGATTACTTAACTCCGCTTTTCCCAACAGAAAAATTAAACTTATTTACTGATAGCAATAATTATTCTACTCGTATTATAGATCTATTTACACCAATCGGTAAAGGTCAGCGTGGTTTAATTGTTGCGCAGCCAAAAACTGGTAAAACTAATTTATTAAAAGAAGTTGCTAACGCAATTGCTAAAAATCATCCAGAAGTTTATTTAATTATCTTATTAATTGATGAACGTCCGGAAGAGGTTACTGATATGGCACGTAGCGTTAGAGCAGAAGTTATTGCTTCTACTTTTGATGAACCAGCAGAACGCCATGTAAAAATTGCAAATATTGTTTTAGAAAAATCTAAACGTTTGGTAGAATGCGGACATGACGTAGTTATTCTTTTAGATTCGATTACCCGTTTGGCAAGAGCTTACAATACAACTGCTCCGGCATCTGGTAAAATTTTATCTGGTGGTGTTGATGCCAATGCATTACATAAACCAAAACGTTTCTTTGGTGCGGCTCGTAATATAGAAAAAGGAGGTTCATTAACAATTTTAGCTACTGCGTTAACAGATACGGGTTCTAAAATGGATGAGGTTATTTTTGAAGAATTTAAAGGTACTGGTAACATGGAATTACAATTAGATCGTAAATTATCTAATAAACGTATTTTCCCTGCTATAGATATTACAGCTTCTAGTACGCGTAGAGATGATTTGTTGTTAGATAGAGAAAACTTACAACGCATTTGGGTATTACGTAATCACTTAGCAGATATGAACTCTCAAGAAGCAATGGAATTAGTGCAAGCTCAAATTAAAGGCACAAAATCTAACGAAGAGTTTTTAATGGGAATGAACGGATAAATAATTGAAAGGTTGAAAAGTTGAAGGTTGATAGTTTCTGTATTAGATCCAATAAGATTTTAACTTTCCAACTTTTTAACATTACAACCTTATGAAAAAACACATTCCAAATGCCATAACTTGCGCCAATCTTTTTTCTGGCTGTATAGGGATTGTTTTCGCCTTTAATGGGGAATTAGAAATTGCAGCATACTTTGTGTTGCTTTCAGGTATTTTCGATTTTTTTGATGGAATGGTTGCTCGTTTGCTTAATGTCAAATCTGAAATTGGTAAACAATTAGATTCATTAGCAGACATGGTTAGTTTTGGTTTTTTACCGGGCGTTGTAATGTTCCAATTGTTGTCCTTAAGTGATTATCAATCTACATACCTTCCTTATCTAGGCTTCATGATCACCATTTTTTCTGCATTACGCCTAGCGAAATTTAATATAGATGAGCGTCAAACAGAAGATTTTATTGGATTAAATACGCCGATGAATACACTATTTATTGTTTCATTGCCGTTTATTGCTAAAGATTACCCAGGAATAATTGGTTCATCAATCACACTCATTAGTATTATTGCTATAACTAGTTATCTGTTAACTAGTGAAATAAGAATTTTCTCATTTAAATTAAGTGATAGGAGTTGGGCAAAGAATAAAATGAAGTTCATTTTTCTTATTCTTTCACTTGTTTTAATAGCATTTTTGAAATTTATGGCCATTCCTTTCATTTTAGTATTGTATATCAGTTTATCAATACTTCATTTTAAGGTAAATCGAGAAATTAGGATTTAATTACAATTGCTTTTCTAATTCAATTTTCGCTGCTGCTAATTGCTGATTTAAAATAAAAACAAATTCTTTTGCTACATTAAAGGCACTGGGTATATTCTCAATATCTTTCAATTCTCTAGCATTAGATTCGATTTCTTGCATATGGTCTCTAACATCAACCCTACCTATATAAAAAAAAGTTGGTTTAATTTTATGCGCACAGTTAGATGTAGCCTTCCAATCTTTAGCATCAATTGCTTTTTCTAAATCATCCATGTAAATTGGAGTTTGCTTTTGAAAAGTATCCAACATCTCGATCATAAAATCTGCGCTATCTCCAGACATTTCTCTCAAATAAGAAAGATCAAGTGGCTCATTATTTTTGTTTTTATCAATCATACAGAGTAAAAATAGGTAATTATCTTTTGATCACTATCAAAGAATCATTTAAATTTTCTAATAATTCTAATATTGTCTTTTTTAATATCGGATGTATGTGATTTGGTGCAATTTCTGCCAGTGGTTGTAATACAAATTTTCTATTTTGCATCTCAATATGTGGGATTTTCAATTTTTCTCCTAAATTAACTATTTCACTTCCATAAAGTATCACATCAATATCAATCAACCTAGCGCCCCACTTTTCTTTTCTAATTCTACCCAATTTCTTTTCTATCTTCAATATACTATTCAATAACTCAATTGGTGCCAAATCAGTTTGAACGCCTAAAGCTAAATTTAAAAAACCTGGTTGATCAGTTTTACCCCACGCATCAGTTTCATAAATAGAAGATATAGAAAAAACTTTACCAATTTTCTTTTCAATCATTTTTACAGCTTCTTCAAGCAATACTTCTCTATCGCCTAAATTACTACCCAACAATAAATAAATTTTTTTATCTTCAATAGACATATCAATTTTTTTGAAATTAACGATTTATTAAGAGGCTAAATATACTACAAGAAACACGTTCAGTTTTATATCTTTACAAAAAATATATACTGAACTTATGAAAGATTTTTTTAAATATGTATTCGCAACTGTAGTTGGAATTGTAATTTCTACCGTTGTACTTTTCATCCTTTTCATCATAATCTTAGTTGGTGCAATAACATCTTTTAGCGACGATAAAAAAATAGATGTTAAAAGTAATTCTGTACTTTACATAGATTTAGACCAACCTATTACTGAACGCACACCCGAAAACTCTTTATCAGGATTACCAATTTTTGGTAACGGAGAAGGTAAAACAATTGGTTTTAACGATTTAATAAAAGCACTAAATGCTGCTAAAACAGATGATAAAATTAAGTGTGTTTACATTAATGTAAGCGCTCCAAATGCAGGAATGGCTACTATGTTAGAAGTAAGAAATGCAATAGTAGACTTCAAAAAAAGCAAGAAACCAATTATCAATTACTCAGCAAACGACCACCAAAAAGTGCTCAAGTCAGAACGGAGATCTACTGGAGTATTGTTTCATCTGCCATTTTTGCTTTTTTTGGAGCCCTCACCTATTGGCTGTATTTAAATGGGCTGACAGCACTTTACATCGACTTATCCGAATTTGGCTATTGGTATTTACCGGTCAGCCTTTTGGTTATGATGTTGATTCACGAGTCCTACTATTATTGGTTGCACCGCGCGATGCACGTACCCAAAATATACAAAGTGGTACACAAAGTTCACCATAACAGTCTCAGTTCTACGCCCTGGACGGCATTTTCATTTCACCCCTGGGAAAGTATTCTGGAGGCTTTAATAGTTCCGGCGATTTTAATTTTTCTACCTGTCAACATTTATGTTTTGCTGATCTATCTCATATTTATGACCTTCAGCAGTGTGGTGAACCATCTGGATATTGAAATATATCCGGAATCTTTCCGTAAAACTGCATTTGGTAGATTGTGGATCGATGCGACCCACCATCATTTTCACCATAAAGAATTCCTTACCAATTACGGTTTGTACTTTACTTTCTGGGACAAAATAATGGGGACAGAAAGTAAAAAAATGTAATAGTAGAAACTAACTGAACTGTTATTTCTTTCGCATTATTACCCTGAAAAATTCTTCCTGCGTCCATTTTAAAAAGTCGCTATAAGCGTGATCTTAATTCAATTATAAAATTTATTTGGTTACGCGCCATTCTAGCTGTGACTTGAAAATGATTTTAAAAAAATGGGCGGTCTTTCAATTAAAATTTTCGCCAAGTTTTAAATAGATTTTTTAAAGTAAATCTTACTTTCTAACGATATGAAATTCAAAGTGATTAAATT
>JBBSRF010000163.1:0-5887 GCA_038243335.1 Sphingobacteriales bacterium | reverse complement strand
TGTTAAGTAACCCTCATGGTAAAGTCCAAAATGAATACCTTCAAAATCGTTGGCTAATTCCATTTCCTTGATTTCTTTATCAGGATACATGGCCAATTTTCTTATACGCCAAGTTAATGGTGGAAATATTTGCTCTACAATTGCCATTTATAATTGTAACTTTTTATAGGAATAAAACTTATAAATTACCAGGTTAATGATAACAATTGACGTCATTCCATAACAAAACATTTCCCAGCCACCATAGTCCCATAGCCATAAACCTAAAGCTGAACCGCAACTTGCCCCAACAAAACTTACTGACATGAAGATAGTATTTAACCTATTTCTAGCTTCTGGAATGAGTGTATAAATTCTAGTTTGATTGGTCACATGAATGGCTTGTTGACCAATATCGATCAATACAATTCCGATAATGAAAAGAACTAATAAACTTCCAGTAAAGTAGAATAGCGCAATACTAAGGAGTTGTAGAATGAAACCGATCATTAAATTCTTTCTTGGATTACCAGCATCACTTATTTTTCCAACTAATGGCGCTGCTAATGCACCAGCTGCTCCTGCAATTCCAAATAAACCAATTTGTAAGCTTTGAAAACTAAATGGTGGATTAGCTAAATAAACCACCATAGTAGTCCAAAATGCACTAAGAATAGCAAAAGCAAAAAAGTTTATGATTGAAGCTTCTCTTAAAACAGGTTCAGTTTTGATGTATCCAAACATAGACTTCATCAATTCTTGGTAAGTGCCTTTAAATGATGGCAAGCTTTTAGGAAAACGCTTTGCCATTAATATGATGAGCAAAAGGCTAATTCCTGCGGCAATATAATAAACGGCACGCCAACCTAAATAATAACCTATAGTACCGCTAATTACCCTAGATGCTAAAATACCAACTAACAAACCGCTCATAATAATTCCAATGTTATGCCCACGATTTTTATCGTTGCTTAAATTAGCTGCTAATGGTAAAATTAATTGTGGAACAATAGAACTTGCGCCAATTAAAACGCTGGCAATTTGTAGTAGTAAGAAGGATTGTGAAACAGCAGCAAGCACTAACGCAACTATAGTTAAGCCAGTAATGACTAAAATTTGTTTTCTACGCTCAAACATGTCACCCAATGGCACTAAAAGAAATAAACCTATAGCATAGCCGGCTTGGGTAAGATAGGTAATGCGGCCAGCCAAAGTTTCTGTTAAATTGAACTCTTTAGCTATTAGAATTACCAATGGTTGGCAGTAATAGATATTTGCGACAATAATACCTGTGCAAAATGCCATTAACAAAATATCAGATCGCTTTAAAATCATATGCTACAAATGTAAGGTGAAAGATGGAAAATTTTGATAACTCCATCTTTCATTTTACATTTGTTTTTAGTCAATTTTTAGTTTAATACTGAATTATAATAAAAATGAAAAACCTATCTTACTGAATGGTACGACTCTCACTACCTCAAAATTAGTTTTAAAAGCAGGACCTAATGACAACTCAATATTTGTTCTTTTGCCTAGACTTCTCTGTATGCCCCAGTGTGGTGCAAGCGACATCGCAAAACGAGTTTTATAGCCATTACTACTTGAAACATAAGAAGGAATAGCATCTAACTTAAATCCGAAATAATTAGCTGAATTATTTAAGGTTTTCTTGCCAGCTTTTTTTCGCTCGCTAAGATTATAATAAGTTCTAAGTCCTACATAGAAAATGGGAGAATAGCCAATTGAAGCTTCAAAAGTTGGTATATCGGGTGCTCGTCCACCTGGTAAATATTCAGGCTCAAATAGATATATAGAAGAGATACTTGCTCCAAAATTAATAGTTGTTGAGGATTTAATCTTTTGCTCTCGTTCTATACCAGCGCCAAATAAAGTAAGCCTAATTTTAGTGAGCGATTTAATCTCTTCAGGTTTTGCAGCGTCTTGAGCTCTTAGTTTAGGGCAAATAAAAAACGACAATGCTATTGTGAAAATTAAGGCTACATTTTTTGGATTGATAAATTTAGTTTCATTAAAGCGGAATATTTCCATGTTTTTTTCTAGGATTATTCACTACTTTGTTCTCTAACATTTTAAATGCTTTGATCAATTTAATTCTGGTTTGAGAAGGTTCGATCACCTCATCTATAAATCCACGTTCAGCTGCTCTATAAGGATTGGCAAAAATGTCAGAATATATTTTTTCTTTCTCAAACCATTTCTCTTGAGGGTTTTCTGCTAAAGTAATTTCTTTTTTAAAGATAATTTCCGCAGCCCCTTTAGCACCCATAACTGCTATTTCTGCAGTTGGCCATGCATAATTCATGTCTGCACCAATATGTTTTGAGTTCATTACATCGTAAGCGCCGCCGTAAGCTTTACGGGTAATCACCGTAATTCGTGGGACAGTAGCTTCACTAAACGCATATAATAATTTTGCCCCATTGGTAATAATTCCATTCCATTCTTGGTCTGTTCCTGGTAAGAAACCTGGTACATCTTCTAAAACTAACAATGGAATATTGAAACAGTCGCAGAAACGAACAAAACGTGCAGCTTTTGTTGAAGAATTACTATCTAAAACGCCAGCTAAATATGCAGGTTGATTAGCTACGATGCCAATACTTCTTCCTGCTAAGCGAGAAAAGCCTACAACTATGTTTTCTGCATAGTCCTTATGAACCTCAAAAAAGCTATCTGTATCAGCAACTGCTGAAATTACATCACGAATATCATATGGTTGTGAAGAAATTTCAGGTAATAATGTTTCTAAAGCTTTGCGAATTTCATCACCCATTTCATATGGTAGATTTGCTGGAGTTTCTTCACAGTTTTGAGGGACATAACTTAGTAATTTTTTAACATGATTAATTGCCTCTAACTCATTTGCACAAGCGAAATGGGTAACGCCAGATTTAGTTGCATGTGTAGTTGCTCCACCTAATTCTTCAGAGGTTACTTCTTCATGAGTAACAGTTTTTACTACATTCGGACCAGTTACAAACATGTAAGAAGTGTTTTCAACCATCAAAATGAAATCTGTAATTGCAGGTGAATAAACTGCACCACCTGCACAAGGGCCCATAATCGCAGAAAACTGTGGGATGACTCCAGAGGCCTGAACATTGCGATAGAAAATGTCTGCATAACCACCCAAGGAAACTACACCTTCTTGAATTCTAGCGCCACCACTGTCGTTTAAACCGATTAATGGAGCGCCATTTTTAATAGCCATTTCCATTATCTTGCAGATTTTTTCAGCATGAGTTTCTGATAATGAACCTCCAAAAACAGTAAAGTCTTGAGAAAAAACATACGTTAATCTGCCATTGATTGTGCCATAACCTGTAACCACTCCATCTCCTAAATATTTTTCTGTTTCCATACCAAAATCGGTACTGCGATGGGTAACCAACATTCCAATTTCTTCAAAACTCCCTTCATCCATTAAAAAGTGAATGCGTTCTCTTGCAGTTAATTTGCCTTTTTTATGTTGACTGTCAATACGTGCTTGCCCGCCACCTAAATGTGCTTTCTTTATTTTTTGCTGTAAACTGTCAATCTTATTTTTCATGTATTTTCTTATGTTGATTGCTTTTTTATTGATTTAAAGATATAAAAAACAGTAATAATAAATAATATGCCTATAAATCCTAATATTATCCAAGGATTGATGTCATTGTCATTTAGTTTTGAGATATTAATCGTAAGTAAAGTTATGGTTATAAAAATGAGTATAACAACTAATTTTAAAATTCGCAACATTCTAGTAGCAGATTGATATTGAGGTAACGCATTTTCTTTTGTGATTTCAACTAGATAATTAAAAATATGTGGAAACTTATTAAGGATGGTTATTCCGACAAATAGGATTGTTCCTACAACAGGTAAAGAAAAAATCTCATATTTATCTCCATATCTATCTACTTTGCCTGCAGGATTAAAATGTATAGGTATAGTATCTGGTAAATTTGAATAGCTAAATAGGTTTATTAGCCAAAGAAATATTAGTGTAAACCAACCTACCGCTTCAATTACGATATCAGTCGTTTTAGCTTCTAATTTTAAAATTGGTCTTTTGTTCATATAAAAGTATGATTGACGATGTCAAATTACGTTTTATCTAGAGTTATTTAAAATATAGAGCTAAATTATTACAGTTGTAGATTTGATTGACTAATGATATGATATCTTGGAGATCAGATATTGAAACTTTATAGAATTATATTCAAAAATAATTTAAAGCATGTTATAATAATTGTGATGATATTGTAAATTAGCGAAGATTTTAAAATATATTCTATGTGCGCAAAAATAATCGAAACTAAAGATATCTCTTACAAGGCGCTTTTACAAGGAAATTTAGATTGGGTTGGTGATATGAAAAAATCTGATCCAACCTATTTTGATAAGCTGTCCAATGGTCAAAATCCACCTGTTTTATGGATCGGTTGTTCTGACAGTCGTGTTCCGGCAAATCAGATTACAAATACATTACCAGGAGATATTTTTGTACATAGAAATATAGCAAACGTTGTTGCTCATACAGACATGAACATGTTAAGTGTGTTAGATTATGCTGTAAATATTTTAAAAGTAAAACATGTAATTGTTTGTGGACATTATGGTTGTGGCGGAGTAAATGCAGCTTTAGGCAATAAACAAGTTGGCATTATAGACAACTGGTTAAGAAACATTAGAGATGTTTATAGGATGCATGAAAAGGAAATGTCTAAAATTACAGACCAAACTGAGAAATTTAACAGACTAGTGGAACTTAATGCCATTGAGGGTGCAGCAAATGTGATGAATACCTCTATTGTACAAAATGCATGGTCAAATGCACAAGAACTTTCTATCCATGCGTGGGTTTACAGTTTAAAAACAGGCATTATAAAAGATTTAAAAGTAAGCAGCCATAGCTTAGATGATGTATCTCCTGCATTTAAAGTCGGCACTTAATTCCTCAAAAAAATAAGACATAAAAAAGCCGCAGATTTTAGATTAAAAATTAATCTGATAATCTGCGGCTTATATATTAAATCAATTATTCAGCTAAAAAAGGATAGCGGTAATCTTTAGGTGGATCAAATGTTTCTTTAATTGTACGAGGAGAAACCCAACGTAGTAAATTAATCATAGAACCTGCTTTATCGTTTGTGCCACTACCTCTAGCGCCACCAAATGGCTGTTGCCCAACAACTGCACCGGTACATTTATCATTGATGTAAAAATTACCAGCTGCATTACGCAATCTATGCGTAGCCTTGGCTAAGGCATATCTGTCTTTTCCAATTACAGCTCCTGTTAAAGCATAAATAGAAGTACTGTCAATAATGTCTAATGTCTTGTCAAAATCAGCATCGTCATAAACAAATATAGTTAATACGGGTCCGAATAACTCTTCGCACATGGTTGTGTATTTCGGATCATCAACCACTAAAACTGTTGGCTCAATGAAATAACCTTTAGATTTATCATAGTTTCCACCAGCAATAATTTCTACACTTTTATCATTTTTAGCTGCATCAATATATTTTGCTAAGCTGTTAAAAGATTTCTCATCAATAACGGCATTAATAAAGTTGCTGAAATCTTCAGTTCCGCCCATTTTAAATGTAGCTAAATCACGAAGCATAAATTTTTTAACTTCAGACCAAATACTTTTCGCAATGTAAACTCTACTTGCAGCAGAGCATTTTTGGCCCTGGTATTCAAAAGCACCACGAATAATCGCTGTGCTAGAAATTTCTGCATCTGCAGAACCATGAATTAAGATAAAATCTTTACCACCGGTTTCACCAACGATGCGAGGGTAAGTTTTATATTTATGAATATTATTTCCAATGGTTTTCCAAATGTCTTGGAAAACACCAGTAGAGCCTGTAAAGTGGATGCCAGCAAAATC
>JBBSRF010000162.1:0-5972 GCA_038243335.1 Sphingobacteriales bacterium | reverse complement strand
TTCAGATAAACTTGGCGACTTTGTAGATTACGAAGAAGTAAAGTAAAAATTGATGAGTTAAACTTTTTACTTTGTTATCTTTTAACAAAGATTAACTTTAGCTATAGTAAATAAAAACAATATTTGTCCTAGTTTATTTAACTGCTATTTAGCTTACTTTAAAAAATAATTATTCGTGAAAAATATGACTACTTTTTTATCTTCTAAATTACTTCGTTCATCAATTTTATTGTTAATTTCTATGAGCGTATTAGGAATAACCTCATGTAAAAAACAAGATGAAACCTTAACAAAACCTAATATATCTTTTTTAAGAATAATTAATACTTCACCAACATTGGGCACTTTTGATGCGTATATCAATACCCTAAAAGCAAATAATGCTCCATTGCCTTTTGGAGGTGCAATTAAATATGTTCAGCCCTCTTCTGGTCAATGTGATTTAAAATTTACTATCGCAAATGACATTCAAACTTTGCTTGCAAAATCAATTAATTTAACTGCTAACGTGGCATATTCTTATTATTTAATTGACAAGGGAGTAAATTTAGATGGTTTATTAATTACCGATGTGATGGGGACAACCTCCACAGAAAAAGCTTATGTCAAATTCATTAATTTAAGTCCAGATGCACAACCTTTATCTTTAAACTTTTTAGGTGGAGCAAATTTAGCAACTAGCAAATCTTACAAAGCAACAAGTGAGTTTATTGCAGTTGATCCTAAAACACAATCATTTGAAATTAAAGATAGTACAGGTGCTGTAAAAACGACTTTGTTAGATGAAGCCCTAATGGGTGGCCGTTATTATACCATTATTGCTCGTGGCTATTTAAATCCTGGTAACAATGATCAAGCATTTAGCGCACAAGCCATTATTAATCAATAGCCTTAATTAGGGATTTTAATTCTATTTTTTTTAATCAAACCTATTTTTTCCTTTTATATCTCATTCAATTTTCTATTTTTGGAGTTAATTTAATTAGAATTAGCCTAAATGAACAATTGGTTTAATAAAAATGGTATCCATTTAGCCATTATAGCAGCATTTGTAGTAATTTGTTTTATCTACTTTAGTCCTGTTTTGCAAGGTAAAGCGCCAGCTCAAAGCGATGTGCTTCAATCCAAAGCAATGCAAAAAGAAATTATGGAATACAAGGACAAAGATGGGAAAGGCCCACTTTGGACTAACCAAATGTTTGGTGGTATGCCAGCTTATCAAATATGGGTGCAATATGCCTATAATGGTGCTACTTATGGAATTGCATTGATTACTAAAGCTTTTCCAAATCCAGTTGGCACAGTGCTATTGTTATTAGTAGGTGCTTATTTCTTATTTATCACGTTAAAAGTAAATCCATGGCTGGCTGCTGCGGGAGCCATCGCATTTGCATTTACAACTTATAATTTTGTTTTGATTGCCACAGGGCATAGTAACAAAGCATTGGCTATTGGTTTTTTTGCCCCTATAATTGCAGGGATATTATTAACCATGCGAGGAAAATATTGGTTAGGCGGAAGCTTAACAGCGTTATTTTTAGCATTAGAGATTAGGTCAAACCATATACAGATGACATATTATCTGTTCTTGTGTATCCTTATTTTTATTGGGATAGAAATTTATCATGCGTATAAAGCTAAAACATTAAATGTATTAGGAAAAGCATTAGGTTTTTTAAGTGTTGCTGTGGTTTTGGCACTAATGGTAAATGCAAGTTTATTATGGACAACCTCAGAATATGCTAAAGAAACTAATCGCGGAAAATCTAATCTAACAAATGCAGAAGGTAAGCAAGAAAGTATGAGTAAAGATTACGCCTATGCTTGGAGTCAAGGTGTAGGAGAAAGTTTTACATTCTTGATATCAGATTTATATGGTGCAAGTCACGAAAGAAAATTAGACGATAAATCGGAAGTTTATAAAGCGTTAACCGATATTGGCGCACAACCAGAACAAGCACTTGGAGCAGCACAACAAATGCCCATTTATTGGGGAGAAAAATCTTATACTTCAGGTGGTTATTATTTTGGGGCTATAGTTTGTTTCTTATTTGTATTTGGCTTGTTCATTGTAAGAAACAGATTAAAATGGTGGATTTTAGTAACTACAGTTTTATTTATACTGTTGTCATTTGGTAAAAACTTCCCGTTAGTTTCAGATTTTTTCTTTAACTATTTCCCATTGTATAATAAGTTTAGAGCAGTTGAATCTATTTTAGCTGTAGTTGGTTTAATGGTGCCGATGTTAGCTTTCCTAGCGGTTAAAGAAGCGCAAGAAGGGAACATAGATCAAAAAGTTTTGGTTAAAAAGTTAATATGGTCTGCAGGGATAACTGGTGGATTTTCATTAATTGTTGCCATTATTCCTACTTTGTTTTTCAGTTTTAAAACTGCTGGACATGCTGATTTTATAAAACAACTTTCAGGTGCTTTTCAAAGTGAAGAAATTGCTCAAAAAGTCGCTAGCGCATTGATTAAAGATAGAATATCAATTGCACAAGCAGATGCAATTCGTTCATTATTATTCATTTTGGTAGGATTTGGTATCTTATGGGCGTTCATCACTAAAAAAATGAAAATGCAGTTGGCATTTGGTTTACTAGCTTGTGCTGTTTTAATAGACATGTGGCAAGTTGATCGTCGTTATTTAAACAATCAAAATTTCGAAAGTAAAGCAAATTTGGCTAATTATTTCCAACCTCGTGATGTGGATACATTTATCTCGGCAGATAAAGATCCAGATTTTAGAGTATATGACCAAAGTGTTGCTACTTTTTCAAATGCAAGTACTTCGTCCTTTCATAAAACTATTGGAGGTTACCATGCAGCAAAGCTGAAGAGATATGACGAGTTAATTGAGAAGCAATTCGGTAAGAGTGTTAATATAGATGTTTTGGATATGCTTAATGCCAAATATATTATTACGCAAGACCCTCAAAATGGCTCTTATAAAATGCAGCGAAACAATACCGCTTTAGGTAATGTATGGATTGTTAAAAGTGTTCAATTTGTTAAAAATGCAGATGAAGAAATGAAAGCAATCAGCAGTTTTGATCCAAAAAATGAAGCAATTGTTGATGAGCAATATAAAAAACTTATAGATAATAAAAGTTTGGGTGCAGATCCATCCGCATTTATCAAGTTAGAAAAATACCATCCAGACCATATGGAATATAGCTATAGTGCACCAAGAGATGCAATTGCTGTATTTTCTGAAATTTACTATGATAAAGGTTGGAATATGTATATCGACGGAGTTCAAAAACCATATTTTAGAGCAGATTATGTTTTACGTGCAGCGCAGTTAGAAGCGGGCAACCATAAGTTAGAATTTAAATTCGAACCAAATTCATATTACGTAGGCGAGAAAATATCATTATTAGGGTCTATATTATTAGTTTTGTTTTTAGGGTTTGGTTTTTATACTGATAACAAGAAAAAGATAACAGCCTAACTTAAAACTATTATTTAATATTCGCAGTTACGTAGATTTAAGACTAATCTACGTAGCTGCGTTTTTTTTTGGTTTTTGGAAAAGCCAAATGATCAAATAAAAATCAATAATTATATTTCTCTTAATAATTTTTTTTTAATCATTTATTTACATCTAATTAATATTGACTTTGCATTTTTGTAATGTAAAAAAAACATTAAATGGTAATCCTATTTATAGTTATTTGTTTCATAGTCATTATTGCATTTTTTTTTAGTCCATACGATTTAACTATAGACGATGAAGAAGACTAAATGACGGAAAAAAGAGAAGTAGAGGTTGTTGTTATTTCAGACGTGCACCTGGGCACTTACGGCTGTCGTGCTAAAGAGTTGCTGAAATATCTTAAAAGCATCAAGCCAAAAACATTAATTCTTAATGGCGATATTATAGACATTTGGCAATTTAGCAAAAGATATTGGCCAGAGTCTCACATGAAAATTTTACGTAAAATCATGAAATTTGTGGCAGAAGGTGTACAGGTTTATTACCTAACAGGAAATCATGATGAGCTATTGCGAAAGTTTACTGATTTACATTTGGGAACATTTCATTTGCAAAATAAAGTAGTTCTGGAACTAGATGGAAAAAAAGCGTGGTTTTTTCATGGAGATGTGTTTGATGTAACCATGCAACACTCTAAATGGCTTGCCAAAATGGGTGCTGTAGGGTATGATAGCTTAATCATCATCAATAGTTTTGTAAATTGGTGCTTGGCACTATGTGGCAAAAAAAAGATGAGTTTTTCGCAGAAAATAAAATCAAAATTTAAGAATGCAGTTAAATTTATCAATAAGTTCGAACAAACGGCTGCCAACTTGGCCATAGAAAAAGGATATCATTATGTAATTTGTGGTCATATCCATCATCCAGAAATAACTACAATTAAAAATGATGAGGGCGAGGTTGTTTATTTAAATAGTGGCGATTGGGTAGAAAGCTTAACGGCATTAGAATATAACCATAAGCAATGGAATATGATTAAATACAAACCGTCAGATTTTAGAGATGAAGAAGTCGATTTAGGCTTATTTTCTGATACAGAAGATTTAAATGGTAAATTAGATATTCATCTATTACTAGAAAAAATTAAATCATCAACTATTTAACTCTGCCAAATAAGTGTAAATGAAAATACTTTTTGCAATTCAAGGTACAGGAAACGGCCATTTAAGTAGAGCAAGAGAAATTATCCCTTTGCTGCAGCTATATGGAGATCTTGATATTCTTGTTTCGGGGACGCAAGCTGATGTAAAATTGAAACAACCAGTTAAGTATCAAATGCATGGATTCAGTTTTATCTTTGGTAAAGATGGTGGTATAGACTATCTTAATACATGGTGTAACATGAACTTATCTAAGTTTAAAAATGATATGAAAATTGTACCCATAAATAAGTATAATTTAATAATTAACGACTTTGAACCTATAACAGCTTGGGCTTGTAAATTGCAAGGTCTAAAAAGTGTTTCATTAAGTCATCAAGCTTCTTTTAAATCTAAAAAGGTTCCTACACCACTAACAAAAAATTTTGGTAAGCAGATCTTAAATCATTATGCGCCTACAACAGATCATGTAGGTTTTCATTTTGAAAGATACGATCACTTCATCAATACTCCGGTGATAAGAAGCGAAATTAGAAGCTTAATCAATGCAAATTTAGGTTACTATACGGTTTATCTACCTGCTTTTGATGATCGACATTTGGTAAAGTTGTTAAAGCAACTTCCACAAGTAAATTGGCAAATTTTTGCTAAGCATACTCAATTAAGTTATACTGATGAAAATGTTGAGGTTAGACCCATTCATAATGAAAATTTTAATCAAAGCTTGGCAAGTTGCGAAGGACTAGTTACTGGTGGAGGATTCGAAGGGCCCGCTGAAGCCTTGTATTTAAGAAAGAAACTATTGGTCGTTCCGATGAAAAACCAATACGAGCAACAATGTAATGCATATGCACTACAGCAATTGGGTCTACCCGTGATTTGGGAAAGTGAGCAAAACTGGCTGAAAAAACTAAAAAATTTCATTGATCAACCACAATTAAATAAATTTGATTTCCCAGATCAAACTGCCGAAATAATTGATAAAGTAGTAAAGTCTTTTGCAAGATAAATTTCTTTACTTTGTTGCTGGCAAATAAAACATGATCAACCAGTTTAGAAACTTAAATCCTATTAACTTAATTTTTCTGGCCGCATATACTATATTTATGCGATTGGCTATTTTCATTAATTTACCAGAAAAGTTAAATTTTGAGTTTTTAGAATCTTATACTAAATTCTTTATTAAGATTCCTTTGACAAGTGCGTTGTCTCCAATGTTAAATATTAGTATCGCTACGATACTTATTTTTTTACAAGCTATTTTGTTCAATAGAATCATTAATAATCATGGGCTATTGGCAAAACCCAGCTATTTACCTGCTTTACTTTACATTACAGGTTCGAGTCTTTTCTTGCCTTTTTTAATTTTAAGT
>JBBSRF010000161.1:0-5991 GCA_038243335.1 Sphingobacteriales bacterium | reverse complement strand
TAATTATTCATAAATGCTTCATATGGAAAGCATATAAAACATTAAAATATGTACTTTAAATATATTTGATAACAATTTCGATACAATATTACATTAGGTTAAAATAAAATTTAATTACATAAAGTTTATCAATCTTAAAGTTTAGTTACAAAATATTTAGAACATTTTTATAGTATCTAAAAATTATAAACTCCACCTTAAGACAGTGAAATATTTCATTATCAATAAAATAACTAATATAATAAGTTTTTGGGTAACATTTTATTAAAAAAATCAATTTAATATTTGATAATTGCTCCAAAACACTATCTTTGCAATCCAAAATAAATCCTAACTGCGGATGTGGCGTAATTGGTAGCCGCACCAGACTTAGGATCTGGCGCTTCACGGCGTGGGGGTTCGAGTCCCTTCATCCGCACAATACCAGAAGCCGTCCCTATTTTAAATTGGGACGGTTTTATTTTTTAAAGACATTGATAAGAAAATTAATTATAAATCGATGTGTTGTTGGAGAAAGAGAAATAAATCTCTTAACTCAAAACTCATATCTAATATCTAGATAGAAATGAACATTACACAGGAAAAAGTTGACGATTTAAATGCAATTATTAAAATAACAATTGCACCTGAAGATTACAATGCAAAAGTAGAAAAAGCACTTAAAGAACAGGCCAAAAAAGCAAATTTACCAGGTTTCCGTAAAGGAATGGTTCCAATTGCTCATATGAAAAGAATGTATGGTAAAAGTATTTTAGTTGAAGAAATTAACAATACGTTAAGTGAAACTTTATCAAAATACTTAACAGATAACAAAGTTGAAATTCTTGGACAGCCTTTACCAAAATTAGATGATAACAAAGAATTTAAATGGGACAATACAGATGAATTTGAGTTTAAATATGAGCTTGGTTTAGCACCAAAGGTTGATATTGAAATCTCTTCGAAAGATAAATTTACAAAATACATCGTGAAAGCTGATAAAGATACATTAGAAGCTCGTATTAAAAACATCCGCAAAAGCTATGGTAAAATGACTAATCCTGAAGTTGCTATTGAGGGAGACGTACTTTATGCTGATTTAGCACAACTTTCTCCAGATGGTGAAATTTTTGAAGGTGGAATTTCAAGCACTGGTTCTATTCGTTTAGATTTAGTTACAGATAAAAAGATTTTAAAATCATTAGTTGGATTAAAGAAAGATGCAGTTTTGGAATTAGACATTCAAAAGGCATTTGACAACAATGAAACTATAATTGCTAAATTATTAAACATTGGTGAAGAAGATGCGAAAGATTTAAAATCGAATTTTCAAGTAACTGTAAAAAATGTTAATCGTTTAGAAGAATCTGATTTAAATCAAGAGTTTTTCGATAAAGTATTCGGTCCTGATGTGCTAACTGATGAAGCTGGGTTTACAGCTAAAATTACTGAAGAAGTGGAAAGTATGTTTAAGCAAGACGCAGATCGCAAATTGCAGAATGATATTTATACTCAACTAACTGGGCAAACTAAAATGAAATTACCAGAAGAATTTTTGCGTAAATGGTTAAAAGCTACTAACGAAAAATTATCTGATGAAGAATTAGAACAAGGTTTTGCTGATTTTGCAAAAAATTTAAAATGGACTTTGATTGAAAACAAAATCATAACTGATAACGAAATCAAAATTGAATATAAGGACGTTTTTGAAACTGCTAAAGCTCGTTTAGATGCACAGTTTAAAATGTATAGTACAGAAGCAATGCCAGAAGATCAATTAGCACAATATACAGCTACCTTCTTGCAAGAAAAAGAAAACGCAAATCGTATTTTTGAAGAAGTTAAAGCATTGAAAGTATTTGATTATATTCAATCTACTGCAACTTTAGCAGAAAAAGAAATTGATTATAACAAGTTTATTGAAATGAAGTAATTCTTCTCTTCTATTTTCGTCATGCTGAATTTATTTCAGCATCTAAAGCAAGATAGAACCTGAAATAAACTGCGAAGCATTCTTGAATTCATTTAAACATATGAACTAAAAATGAAAAATTCAGGGTGACGTTAATTAAAAAAGATAAAACAAGAGCAGCCAATAAGCTGCTCTTGTTTTATATAATCATTGTTAATTGAAGTTTAAAGAACATGATTTATTTATTTAAAAAGAAGATTGCTTATATCTGACCAATAATTATCAATTTATTCAAAGATTTAAATAATTTAGCATATTAGAATACATTTAGTAAAATATCATAATCATATGAAAATAGATAAAGAAGAATTTAGAAAATACGCGGTTAAACATCATAGAATTAATGGATTAAATGTTGATAGGTATATTGGTGCTACAAATAACTCACCAAAATCTATGACTCCTTACATTATCGAAGAGCGTCAGTTAAATGTTGCACAAATGGACGTTTTCTCTCGTTTAATGATGGATCGTATCATCTTTTTGGGTGATGCAATTTATGATGGAAATGCAAATATTATTCAAGCTCAATTATTGTTCTTACAATCAACAGATGCGAACAGGGATATTCAAATTTACATCAATTCACCTGGTGGTTCAGTTTATGCAGGTTTAGGTATTTATGATACCATGCAATACATCACACCAGATGTGGCAACAATTTGTACAGGCATGGCAGCTTCTATGGGTGCTGTATTGTTAGTTGCAGGTGCAGCGGGCAAACGTGCTGCTTTAACACACTCTAGAGTAATGATACACCAACCATCTGGCGGCGCTCAAGGTGTTGCTTCAGATATGGAAATTAATTTGAGAGAAATGTTAAAATTGAAAAAAGAACTGTATGATATCATCTCAAAACATTCTGGACAAGATTACGAATGGGTAGAGAAGGCATCAGATCGTGATTACTGGATGAAAGCTGATGAGGCTAAAGGTTTTGGTATGATTGATGAAGTATTAGGATCTAATAAATTAAAATAGTTACGGGTTAAAAGTTAAAGGTTGTATGTTTATATATAACTCTTAACTCATAACCTATAACCCATAACAGAAAAAATGGCTAAACAAAGTAAAGAATCACGTTGCTCTTTTTGCAATTCTCCTAAGCAGGAAACATTAATGCTTATTGAGGGAATGGATGCATACATTTGTGATAAATGTGTAACACAAGCTAATGTTTTATTGGCCCAAGAATTAGGTAATAAAAAAAGTGGTGCATTTAACCAATCTTTTACTTTACTAAAACCTTCCGAAATAAAAGCTCACATCGATCAATATGTAATTGGCCAAGATGATGCTAAAAAAGTGCTATCGGTAGCGGTTTACAATCATTATAAACGTTTAAGTCAGAAAATTGATAAAGACGAAGTGGAGATTGAAAAATCTAACATTATGTTGGTTGGCGAAACTGGAACTGGCAAAACATTATTGGCAAAAACAATTGCTAAAATATTGCATGTACCATTTTGTATTGTAGATGCTACTGTTTTAACAGAAGCAGGATATGTTGGTGAAGATGTAGAAAGTATTTTAACTCGTTTATTACAAGCAGCAGATTACGATGTAGCTTCAGCCGAAAGAGGAATTGTTTACATTGACGAAGTTGATAAGGTTGCTCGTAAAAGCGATAATCCATCCATAACAAGAGATGTTTCTGGAGAAGGTGTACAACAAGCCCTACTTAAAATACTAGAAGGAACGATTGTAAACGTGCCGCCACAAGGTGGAAGAAAGCATCCTGACCAAAAAATGATACCTGTTAATACGAATAACATTTTATTTATTTGTGGAGGTGCATTTGATGGTATTGAACGTAAAATAGCAAATCGTTTACGCACACAAGCAGTTGGTTACAAAGTAAAAAAGGATGAAGTAGAATTAGATTTAAAAAATCTTTATAAATACATCACCCCTCAAGATTTAAAAGCATTTGGTTTAATACCTGAGTTAATTGGTCGAGTACCTGTACTTACACATTTAAATCCATTAGATATTGAAGCATTGCGCAATATTTTAACAGAGCCTAAAAATTCTCTGGTCAAACAATATTCAAAATTGTTTGAATATGAGGATGTGATATTGAAATTTGATGATGATGTTTTAGATTTCATCGTAAAAAAAGCAATGGAATACAAGTTAGGCGCAAGAGGACTACGCTCAATTTGTGAAGCGATTATGTTAGATGCAATGTATGACACTCCATCAAACGATAATGTAAAAGAATTACACATTACTTTAGATTATGCCATTGAGAAATTTGAAAAGGCTGACTTTAAGAAATTACAAGTAGCTTAAAAAAATCCTTTAGAGTTTTCTGGGGGATTTTTTTTAACTTATATAACACTTTATACTGAATTTATTTCAGTATCTGGCTTAAACAGCCTGAAACGAGTTCAGAGTGAAGTTTTATAAAAAATTGTAAAAAGTAGTAAAATATGAACGAAGAAAAAGACGTAAAGAAAGACGCAAAAATTGTAGCGAAAGCTAAAAAAATTAAAGAAGTAGAAACTCCAATAAAATCAGGATTAAAATCTAAACAAGAAATTGTAAATAATTGGTTACCTCGTTATACAGGTAGACCATTAGAAGAATTTGGGAAATATATTTTATTAACTAATTTCAGCAAATATATAGCTATGTTTTCTGAGTGGCATGACAATGCGCCAATTATGGGTCTTGATAAACCAATGCAAAGTTGTTCTGCAAATGGAATCACCATCATCAACTTTGGAATGGGCAGTCCATTAGCAGCCACCATGATGGATTTGTTGACAGCAATATCTCCAAAGGCAGTTTTGTTTTTAGGCAAATGTGGTGGTTTAAAAAAGAAGAATCAATTAGGTGATTTAATTTTACCAATTGCAGCGATAAGAGGCGAAGGAACATCAAACGACTATTTACCTGCAGAAGTTCCAGCTTTACCAGCATTTGCTTTACAGAAAGCAATTTCCACCACAATAAGAGATCATTCTAGAGATTATTGGACAGGAACTTGCTATACCACAAACCGTAGAGTTTGGGAGCACGATAAAGATTTTAAAAAATACCTAAAAACTTTGCGTGCAATGGCTGTAGATATGGAAACTGCAACAATTTTCACAACAGGTTTTGCCAATAAAATACCTACTGGAGCCTTATTATTAGTTTCAGATCAACCAATGATACCAGAAGGTGTTAAAACTGCTGAAAGTGACAGCGCAGTAACCACAAACTATGTGGAAACACATTTAAGAATTGGAATTGATTCGTTATTACAATTGATAAACGGCGGCGCTACAGTTAAGCACCTTAAGTTTTAGAATTTATATTACACTAAGTTTTGTGTATAAAAAAGAGAAATCGAATTGGTTTCACTTTTTTATACACTACAATTTAAAAGTATTTTAAATTTACCCAAATTAATATCTTCGGATTCTGAAAGATTTATAAAATATTTAGATTGCCATTTCTGCGTTTTTAATGCTTGTTTATTTACGACTTCATCCCATGAACAATATAATCTGAAGCCTCTTTTACCTTCTTTAAAATCAGATGAAATTATTCCATTTTCGAGCAAAGCTAACTTAGAAAAGATAAATTGTCCGAAATGGTCTATAGTTCTTACACTAATGATCATCAAATCAAAATTATCATTGATACAATACGGTGTTGTTATTCCCAACTCATTTCTTTTCCAAACGGCAACAAATTGTCCAATTTTTTTAGGCGTAATTTTAGCTGTTCTATAAATAACGAGCTTGTTATTTAGTAAAAAACTACAAGCTTCATATTCATTACTTTCTTTCTGTATTTTTAATTCTGAAAAATCAAGCTCTTCATAGATTAAAGCTTTGGCTAATAACAAATTAGTGATGTTCATCTAATTTCAAAAAATCACCATCTATAATTAACAACTTAACTCCATTTTTAGAGACAGAACGGTGAGAACTCAAATCATCAGAAACCATATAACTCATCCCCTTTTTCAATAAAAATATATCTCCATTTTCAAGTTCACTCGTAAATTCACCTTCAAGGCAATGCAAAATATGTCCCTTTTT
>JBBSRF010000160.1:0-6004 GCA_038243335.1 Sphingobacteriales bacterium | reverse complement strand
TAAATTATTTAATGGTCCTGTATAAAGGCCATAAAAATTAAAATTTACTGTCACATATCTACTGTTGTCAGTAAAAGAAGTATTAGCTAAATATTGAGGATAATGTACACCATATGGTGATGAGCTAATGCCTGGCAAAAATAATTGCGCATTTGCAATTAATTGAGTACCTGAAGCTTTTGTAGGATTATTTGGATCCGTATTTACAGATTGATCAAATTTCTTACAGCTAGCGAAAATTAATAATGCTAACAAGCCTATATAGATTGATTGATGTTTATTTTTCATATGATTAAAAAGTTAGGCTTAAATTAAGACCATAAGAGCGAACTGTTTGTAATTCTCCCTTTTCTATCCAACTGATAGCAGCACTACCAGAAGAAAGTTCAGAAGGATCAACACCTTTAGGTGCTTTTTGCCATAACATGATAGGGTTACGTGCAATTAATGCAATTTTAGCAGTCTTGAATGGTGTTTTAGCTAAAAGGTTTGATTCAAAATTATAGCCCAAACTCACTTCTCTTAATTTAATATAAGATCCACTATAAATCCATTCGTCATAAATACGGGTGCCTAAATTTGTTCTAAAATAAGTTCTTGCATCAACGTAAGCAGTAACTTCTTGACCTGTTGCCTGAGAAATACCATTTACTTTAACACCACCACCAGCTGCGATAGGCTCGCGTACATTAAAACCTTTATCGTTAAGTGCAGCTGTTTCTGCTGATTGGCCAGATTTTGATGATAACATTTTAGACCAACTCATAAACTGACCACCCTTTTGAAAGTCAATCATAGCACCTAAGTCGAATTTCCAAATTTTGAAAATATTTTGTAAACCTCCAGTAAAATCTGGCAATACGCTACCAAAATCTTTAGCAGTTACAAACAATGGCATATTATCTGCACCTAATAAAACTTTACCCGTTGCTTGATCGAATTTATAACCAGGACCAATTAAATTACCAAAAGATTGGCCAACTGTAGAATTTAAGTATATATTTTGACTAGAATAAGAATTAACATCATTTTGAAGTACATTAATTCCAGGATATAAGTCTACAATTTTATTTTTATTACGAGCAAAATTTAAAGTTGCGTCCCAAGTAAATAATTTGGATTGTATTGGTCTACCATTTAATGAGATTTCAATTCCTTTATTTTGGATTAAACCCGCATTAATTACAGTTTGATCAAAACCACTGGCACCAGAAACTGATAAATCTATAATTTGATCTTTATTCTCTTGGTTGTAATAAGTGAATTCAGCACCTAAACGATTTTTTAAGAACTTTAAATCAATACCAACTTCAAAAGAATTTGCAAATGATGGTTTAATATTTGGATTTTTTAATTTATCTGGCACCAATAATGTGTTAATTGCACCTGCGGCAGATGGATAATTTGAACCTGCACCATAAGTAAATGTAGTTTGATAAGGACTTAAATCAGAACCTGCAATAGCGTAACTAGCTCTTAACTTACCAAAAGATAAAGTTTTCCAATTCATTAGTTGACTAAATACAAAACTTCCAGAAACTGAGGGATACCAATAAGAATTATTATTATCTGGTAATGCCGAAGAGATATCATTACGGATTGATGCATCAATGAAATAAGTATCCTTATAACCAAAAGATCCCATTGCATATATACTACGCACTTGCTTTTCTCTAATAAAAGATGTACTAGTAGGTCTATCAATTGATGCTGCTGCAGAATACCAACCTGGACTAGATAAACCACCCACTGTAGCTTGATATTGTTGAGAATAATTTACAGTATATAAGTTTGCTCCTAAATTGAAGTTAACGGATAAATCATTAAAGGTTTTATTATACTGTGCTAAAAACTCGTAATTATTTTCTTTGTTTTGATACTTGCCTGTTTGATAACTATCAACTAAACGACCTCCTAGTGGTTCTTTATGAGTAATGTTTTGAATATACATATCAGAACGTACAAAGCCACTTAATTTAAGTTCTGGTAAAATTTGATATGACATATTAACATCACCAAATAGACGATCACGTTTATCATTATTTAAAACTTCAAAAGCATCAAAAAATGGATTATTCCAATCACTTGGTTTATTATTTGTAACAATACCAGTTGTTGTATTTGGATTAACATTCCAATTTAATATTGTACCGTCTTCATATTTGTAGTTTCTTAGACGATTAATATCAATATTTCTTTGAAACCATTGATTTGCACCAGTATATGAACCTTGATAACCTTGCGTAGGGCGCTGACCGTTATTGTTAGCATAATTAACATTAGCACCTACAGTTATTTTCTCAGTCATTTTTAAAGAAGAACTCAAACTTAAATTATTACGTTTTAGCCAAGAGTTTGGAATAACACCATTAATGTAAGCATTGTTATAGCTAATGCGATAATCAACATTTTCACTTCCTCCACTTATAGAAATACCATTGTTTATATTCTGTCCGGTTTCATAAAAATCTTTGATATTATTTGGTTGAGGTAAAAATGGAGTTGTTTTTCCAAATTGTGGATCTTGAGGATAAAAACTGTAATACATTCTTACAGGAGTTCCATCCATTTTAGGCCCCCAACTTTCATCATTTCCATTTACATATTTTTCACCACCTACTAATGTTAAATAGTTCTGGTTATTACCAACACCATAAACATTCTGAAGTTCGAAGAAATTACCAACTTTTTCAATTGAAAATGCTGAATTTACACTAATATTTAAGTTTTTTCCACCCTTAGAGCCCTTTTTAGTAGTTATTAAAATCACACCGTACTGACCTCTGATACCATATAGAGCAGATGCAGCAGGACCTTTAAGCACACTAATACTTTCGATATCTTCTGGATTAATATCTTGAGATATGTTACCATAATCTACCCCGTTTTCTGATCCACCAAAGTTACTTTGTGCAATTGGCGTACCATCAACCACCATTAATGCTTCTCCACCACCGTTTACAGAGTTTACACTTCTAATTTTAATTTTTTGTGTTCCTCCCATACTTGCACCAGAAGATCCGGTTACTTGCACACCAGCAATTTTACCAGCCAAAGAACCTATAACATTCTGTTCTTTTGTTAAGGTAAGTTTGTCTCCAGCTATTTGTTGAGTAGCATAACCTACTGATTTTTCACTACGTTTAATTCCTAAAGCCGTAACTACAACACCTTCTAATGTTTCAGTATTCTCGGTTAACGTTACATTAATTTCTTGGTTATTACCAATACTGATTTCTTTTGTAATGTAACCTAAATAAGAAAAAACTAAAGATGTACCTGTATTTGGCACATTAATAGTATAAGTTCCATCAGATTGTGTACTGGCTCCAACACCATTTACACCTTTAAGCATTACACTTACACCTGGAATTCCACTACTATTTGCAGCATCAATTACTTTACCCTTTATTATTTTTTGGGCATAAGAAAATGTTGCAAACAGTAATAATCCAAATAGAGAGAGGATAAATTTTCTGTTCATAATATTTGTATTAAATTTAAGTTAATGAAATTTACAAAAAATCATTAACTTAAAAGATACAAACCAGAATTTTTATAATATACTTTATAAAAGAATATTCAAAGACTTTAGTGTGTAGTTATTCTGATGATAATATGGTCCAAGATATTAGAATCTAAATTACCAAATTTGCAGGTACGCCATTTGGCATTTTTTTCATCAAGCCATAAACAAAAAGAATGACAACCTTCTAAGATTACAGCATAAGTTAAATGATAATCATCTTGAATTTTCATACAAAATCCTTTTATCCTTTTACCATTCATATCTAAATTAATTGTTAAATATTCTGTTAACATAGCCATTTCAATTTATTTAATAACAAATTTAAATTATGAATGTTTTGCCAGTATTAATTTAAGATAAACAATAAAACAAATTATCCAATATTTAGCATATTAGAATAACCTTTTGCAATTAAACGATTTTTTGAAGGCAAAAAAACTTCGCACTGCAAATTAATAATAGTGCGACCCTGCTTTACCACAGCCGTTTTAGCTGTAATTATGTCTCCTTCTTTTGCAGAAGCAAAATAATCAATATTATTATTTACTGTTGTAAATTGCGAATTAGACCCCAAGATAAACACAGTTGCTCCAATCAAATCGTCAATTATTCCAGCTGTAATTCCTCCATGTAAAATTCCATACGGATTAGTCATTTCCTTTCTAACCACATAACTGCAGTGCAACTCGCCTCTCTCGGCACTAATCAAAGTAGGCTTTAACCAATTCATAAAATGAGAAGGTGAGTGTATAATTTCTTTACCTATTTGCTTCTGGAAATTAATTAATCTTTGTTGTACTTCGTTTTGCTCTTCCATTTGATGTAATCTTTATCGTAAATTTATAGAATATTATATAATTATGAGTAGTACATTAATCACAGCAATAACAGAATTAGACCAATCTAAATATAAAACCAAGGTATTTGCTGGTGGACATTTAATATATGCAGATGAACCTGCTGAATTAGGTGGGACCGATGAAGGAATGACACCAAATGCTTTATTATTAGCGAGTTTAGGCAGTTGCACTGCAATAACTATTAGAATGTATGCAGATAGAAAAGAAATACCTTTAGAAAGCATTACAGTTAACTTGGCTATCAATGAAAAAGATGAAACTTATGATGGCACGACAATTTCTAGAAGAATTGAATTTAAAGGCGAACTTGCAGAAGAGCAAATAAAGAGATTATTAGTAATTGCTGATAAATGCCCAATTCATAAAATACTATCTAATCCGATAAAAATTATATCGAATTAAATCTTAATTATAAACTTATCTTGAATTTTTAATAAGCTCTGCAAACAACTGGTAAGATCTCAGCCTAGCTTCATGCTCGTAAATATGAGATGTAACCATGATTTCATCAACTTGAGTTTGAGCTATAAAAGAATGTAATTGTGTAGAAAGCTTTTCCTTACCGCCAATAAATGAAACCGCTAACATCTGATTAACTGCAGCTTCCTCCATCTCGTCCCAAATATCATTCATATTTTCAATTGGAGGCTGTAATAACTCACGTTTACCTGTTACAATACCCATAAATAATCTTTTTAAAGAAGTAGACAGACGTTCAGCTTCTTGATCAGTATTAGCCGCAACAACATTTACGCAAGACATTACATAAGGTTGTTTCAAAGTAGCTGAAGGACGGAAATTTTGTCTGTAAATTTGTATAGCCTCTAAAAAATAAGTTGGTGCAAAATGACTAGCAAATGCATAAGGTAAACCATAAGATGCAGCTAAATGTGCGCTATCTGTGCTAGATCCTAAAATCCAAATGGGTACATTAGTTCCTTCACCCGGAATAGCTCTAACTTTACTATCATAATTATCATCACCCAAAAACTGTTGTAGTTTCTTAACGTCTTGTGGAAAATTTTGTGGGGATTGAAAGCGTTCACCTCTTATCTCAAATGCAGTTAATTGATCTGTACCTGGCGCTCTCCCTAAACCTAAATCAATTCTATCTGGATATAACGTAGCAAGTGTACCAAATTGTTCTGCAATAATTAACGGCGTATGGTTTGGCAACATAATTCCACCAGAACCTACTCTAATGGTTTTGGTATGACCAGCAATATGTCCAATTAAAATAGAAGTAGCAGCACTTGCAACACTAATCATATTATGATGTTCTGCAAACCAATACCGTTTATAACCTAATTGCTCTGTATGTTGCGCTAACGAAACACTATTCTTAAATGTATTAGCAATAGTATTTCCTTGAATTACACCAGCTAAATCTAATACTGAATATGGTAGTTTTGATAAATTTTTTGTATTCATAATTTTATAGTTCACCTGCAATTAATTGACTTAATTTTTCAAATGCTATTTCATTTCTTTTGTAATAAGTCCACTGCCCCATTCTTGTTGCAGTAACTAATCCAGCTCTTTGCAAAATAGCAAGGTATTCTGATATGGTAGATTGTGTTAAACCAGCTTTTTGCTGGATAAGACCTACACAAAC
>JBBSRF010000159.1:0-6041 GCA_038243335.1 Sphingobacteriales bacterium | reverse complement strand
GAAAGGCAGGTCTGTTCTGCAACAATAATTCAGCATGGGCATATATAGAAATTATTGCTTAAATTTGGATTATAATATTGACAGCAAGAAAAGCCAGCAAGAAAAAATTCTGTAAAGAAAGGAAATAGAAATGACCACTTTAACATTATATGCCAAATTAGAGACGTTGCCTCCCGATCTTAAATCGGAAGCTAGCGATTTCATTGATTTTTTGATTGAAAAGACCAAGAAAAAAAATAAAGACAATGCGGTACCTAAATTTGGGGGATTGAAGGGGAAAATCAAGATCTCAAGTGATTTTGATGCACCACTTGAGGATTTTAATGAATACATGTAATGTCGTATTTATTAGATACCCATACTTTTTTATGGTTTTTAAGTGGTAGCGAAGAACTCTCTAAAAAAGCCAGAAAAGCAATAGAGGACAAATCATTAATATTTAATTATTTATAATAATATATTTGGATATTTAAAATAAGTGTTTACTTTTGCAGACCGCTTTGGAGAGGTGTTGCAATAAAAAACAACTTATAGTCATAAGTGCAAGGGTATACCAGCCCATATATAAATTTGGTAATCAGTTTGGTTTAGGCCATGTGTCAATGTGAGGATGGCAATTAATAAATACCGAAAAACTTGAAAAGGTAACCCGGAAAAATATCAATTTTTCTTATCTATTTCATAATCAGATAAATAATTTTAGCAATTATTAAAACTCAGGTTGGCTTTAAAAATCAAACTAAACTCGTTTCGTCCAATTTGCTCAACAGCGTTTGGCATGAAAGCTATTTCTGATTATAATTTACCACCTTTTATAGATGGATCGTGTAGGAGAGAGCCAGATTTTGAGAGCAGGTTTCCTTCTATTACATCCTTATGTAGGGGAGGGAAATTTGCACCTAAATTATTACCAGGAGATTTAGTAATTTATATGACCACTAAAGGAAAATGGCTTAGTGGAGAAAAGCATCGCAGATTGGTTGGAATATTGAAGGTTTTAGAAAAGACTCTAAATCAATATGTTGCTTCAGAATGGTATTCACATAGAGGTTTAACTCTATCTTCTAACTGCTTAGATGATGGTAATTCCCCTATGGAATTTTCAAAAACAACCTGTACATTTTTAAATAAAATAGTGTATTTAAATTTTCTTCAGCTTAACGATAAACACCAAATTTTAAAAGTAAAAGAGCTTGTAAGTTGTTGGGATGAGCTTATAACAAAGAGCTGATAGTTGTTCTGATTTTAACATAACTAAACCATTATTTCTTAAGCTATCTGATCCGCCTATATTGAGTGAAAGAGATATGGTAGCTATTTTTAATAGGGTTCCCAATACCCAAAATGTAAATAATGTATGTCAAGATCAGTATACAAAGTTAATAGATATACTAAGAATTAAAGTTGAAGATTAAATTTAAATTATTCATTTACCTCAATTAAATAAGTAAAAAATATTAGCAAATTTTACCTTTTAAATAATATAATCCTACCGCTTATATTTGCTTCAACTTGAGTGCCATCAATAACAATATTATCAAGTATATATCTCGGACAGCCTGAAATTTTCACTTCTTTCATGGTATATTGAATGGTGTAAGCTAATTTATCTGCCAAATAAGCTTTAAGAATACCTGCTTTGTTTAGGCCACCAATCCCTATCGTAAAATGTTTACCCAAAGTTGCAGATGTTTCAATTTTGGGGCTAACATTGACTTGCATATCATCAATCACAAAATGAAGTTGACTGGTGGCATACATTGGTGAAGTTGAAAAAAAGAGATTTTCGCCTGTATTTTCATTAACTATGTTAAAACGAAGGGTCTCAGGGACAATAATTGCTAAACAATTTGAATTTTCAGTATTACCCTTTTCGCAAGACTGTACGATAAGGACAAAAGATAGTACAAACAGGATGTTTTTGAAACCTATAATCGATAAAGTATTTTTCATAGAAGTGACATTTTTTATTATAAACATATAACGTTTCATTCATTCAATACGCTACATCAATTGAATTATCAGTGCTAAAGATAAGATAATTAATTTTAATTAAAAAAAATGAACAAGTTTGCTAAACGCCGATTTGGTCTTTTATATTTTCCTTTAAGTGTTTGGGGTTTTAAAAAGACTTATTTATTACTGCGCTACCGGCTGGCTCCTTCTCTTTTTTGCTAAAATCTGTTGTAATATTGATTTAGATTATAAAAAATTCTTGTAGACTTTCCAATTGCCAGTTATGATAGTTACATAATGATACATATATTATAAATTTGGCTGCATTAAAGTCGATTACAAATTATTAATCACACTGCGATAGCTAAATTTTGACATATAATATAATTTGTTATCTTTAGAGTATACAATTACCTAAGTTTAACTAACTCTTAATAGCAATTAGCTAAATTTGGTTTCGCTGCGATTATGTTAGTTTATTCATAATAATTGTGTAATGCAATTTTTTTTAATTTCACGCATTAAACTTAACAAATATGGAAAATTCGTTTTATTGGTACAGAGGAGACAAAGTGTCCCTATTGCCTAATCCTAAAAAAGAATACCTGTTATTCGATTCAAGATATGAACCAAATTCGATAAACATAGTGTTAGCGGACTTTAAAGGAAATTTAGATTTTAATAAAGTTCAACTAGGAAGTATAGATCCTATCAATGAAGAATTTAGATCAACTGATTCAAAAGAACTTTATTGGACAATAACTGATAAGACTGATTCATTGACGAAAGATATCCCATTTGTTTTATATAGAGGCAGGGGCTATCTTGACAAAAATGAAAAGGAACTCTTTCTTTCACATATTTTTTATGTTAAGCTGTTCAAGGAAACAGATATTTCTATATTAATAGAAAAGGCAAATGAAAATAAGGTATTTATCGAAGGCAAGAATAAATTTATGCCTTTATGGTTTGTTTTATCATGTGATAAAAACTCTAAAGGCGATTCTCTTGAGATGGCAAATTTCTTTTACGAAACAGGATTGTTTGAAGCATCAGAGCCGGATCTACTGGAAGATAGCCTAATACAATGTGCTAATGATACTTATTTTCCCGATCAATGGGCTTTGAGAAATACTGGGCAATTAGGAGGTACTATTGGGGCTGATATTAAGCTGTGTGAGACATGGACTGAAACTCAGGGTAATCCTAGTATTATTGTTGCTATAGTAGATCAAGGTTTAGAGCTTAATCACCCCGATTTTTCGAATATTTCAAGTACAAGTTTTGATAGCGAATCTGGAACCTCTCCAAGCCAAGTATTGGGAAGTCATGGAGTTGCTGTTGCAGGCATAGTTGGAGCTACTGCTAATAATAATCTTGGCGTTGCAGGTGTTGCTCCTGCAACGACTTTAATGTCCATAAGTAACTCTTTAGCCGCCTCTCCTAACTCAAGGATGAAAAGAGCCGATGGCATTAACTTTGCGAGAACAAACGGAGCATCTATCATAACTAATTCATGGGGTTCTGCGGTTCCTTATCAGATTATTGATGATGCCATAGACTTTGCTGTCAATTATGGAAGAGGGGGACTTGGTTGTGTGGTTCTTTTTGCAACGGGTAATGATTTTGCTGGTACAATAAGTTACCCTTCAAATCGACCTAATGTTATTGCAGTTGGAGCTACAGATAGATGGGATTCACGTTGTGATTTTTCTAATCATGGTATTGGTTTAACCATTGCCGCACCTGGTGATGAGATCTATACAACCGATCGACAAGGAACAAATGGCTACAATACAAGTGCAAGCCCAATTGGAGATTACTTTGAGGGATTCAATGGCACTTCTGCAGCCACACCACACGTTGCCGGCGTCGCTGCTTTAATGCTTGCTGTTAATAACAGTTTAACATTTAAACAGGTAACTGATATTTTGAAAGCCAATGCTGATAAAGTTGGAGGATATACCTATGATGCCACTGGTTGGTCTGATGAATTAGGGCATGGTAGGCTCAATGCTTATAAATCAGTTTTAGCCGCTAAATATAGTATTATTGGAATAAATCAGTTTTGCACAACAGCCACTTATCAAATCAATAACCTACCTGCTGGCGCAACAGTTTCATGGAATGCTAGCCCTATAGTTAGTATAATTACATCGGGAACTTATAATGAAATAGCAAACGCTACAAGGTTGTTTGACGGTGTTGCCCGATTACAGGCAACTGTTACAATTGGTGGTGTAGCATTTAAATTATTAGAAAAGATAGCGTTAGCTGGGGCACCAACTCCTAACAGTGGGCGCCTCTTAATAATAAACAATGGCGGACCGCCAAATAATCCAACACATTTATATCCTTGCATATTTGATGGGACTGCCCAATTTCTTTACGTTGATATATTTGGAAACACATCTGATATGCATGATTATTTTGAGTTTGAGGTAATTCCAGGGAGTAATTATGAATTTGAACCATTTAGGCAAGATTTTGAGTATCATATCAATCCTTCTTTTAGTGGGACACTAACCGTTCCTGTAAGGATTAAAAATTTGTGTGGTTGGAGTGCGGGCGAATTCTATATTGATATAATTGTGCCTAATTGTTAAACTTTTTTTATTTACTAGAGAAGTTAATCTTTTTGAGACTAAAGGTCAATTAAAATTAGGATTATATTGGAGATTTCGGAAAATGGGATCAATTGATTCCGGAAAACCGTGTCACCCTATTCCGGATAAAATTGACCATATTAAAGCAATCACAATTAGATGATTACAAAAATAACTATAATTTTTTCAAGTGGTCAATCCGCTACGGAACTGTATGGTAAATAGCTCCGAAATCTCTACTATAAGCATTAAAATGGCTTTTAATATTGAAAAGACCGCTGATGATCGGTACTTAACATTACCATTAAAAACCCTTTTTCAACTCTCCAGATTCATCAAATAATATACTTTTCGCCTCATTCATCTTCTTGCCAATTCTACTTTTCTTTATCCTTGCATATCTTTGAGTAGTTCTAATATTTTTGTGACCCAACATTTTACTTACATCTTCTAGTGGAAAGTTAAGTACATTTAACATCATATCTGCGAATGTATGACGTGCTAAGTGACTATTTAATAGTTTTCCAATGTTGCATAGATCAGATAGTTCTTTAAGATAGGAGTTGTACCTAAAATTGCTGTTTACTGGAATTAAACGATTATTAATTTTGCAATAAGGATGATCTTTATACTTTTCCAGTAGCTCAGCAATAATAGGGAGTATCGGAACCATCTCCGTAACTTTTGTCTTGCCACGTTCTTTTACCAGCCAAGGTTCATTTTCAGCTCCTACATTTACAATGTGTTCTTTAGAGAGGTTGTAAATATCCTGATATGCAAAACCTGTGAAACACTGAAATATAAATGCATCTCTTACTTTAGCAAGACGTTCAATACTCAAATTCTTTCTCCATATTTTTTCTACCTCAAAAATCTCAAGAGGAATAATCTCAGGTTCTTCTGAACTACATTTGAACCTTTGGATTGGATTTTTGGAAATCCAATTGTTAGTTTCAGCAATATTTAAGATCTGTTTAGTGTTTTTAATCTGTTTCATAGCTGCAGCCTCTTTTAAGAGTGGAGTTCTTTTTAGAATTAGATAATTATAGAATTTTTGAGCAAACGAATACTCAATAGCTAACACTTCTATATCACTTGTTTTAAATTCATTGTTTATAAACTCTATGAGTTTGTTCCTTGTTGCTTTCCATTGTTTAAGAGTTTCCTTCGACCTCAATTTTTTGTCAACCATTTCAGTAAATTCCTTGATGTGTTGGTCGGTCAATCCCAACAGAGTCGGTGTATTTTGAGAAGCAACTTTCTGATGCCCCTTTTTATGATCAACTGGAAGATTATTAAATGCATTTCTTAGCATTAATGGACTTATAACCTCATGCAGTGTTTTAAGAACTGTAAATTGGGTTTCAAGATTACTTTGTATAGTATTAATAGTGGAGTTGATCTTTTTAGATTTTGTGGTGTATCGCACTCTTTTTGTTTCAATATCCCAGTCCTTGATGTGTACTTTATGGGAAATAG
>JBBSRF010000158.1:0-6078 GCA_038243335.1 Sphingobacteriales bacterium | reverse complement strand
ATAAACAAACAATCGACAAACAAGCATTTAATGGGATTGATACCATTATTCATTTAGCAGGTGAAGGAATTGGAGATAAAAAATGGACAACTGAACGAAAAAAACAAATTATAGATAGTAGAGTATTATCTGGACAATTACTTTACAAAACAATTGCAGCAACTAATGCTCCAATAAAAACGTTTGTTTCGGCATCTGCAGTTGGTTTTTATGGAGATAGAGGAGAGGAAATCTTATCAGAGAAAAATAAAAGCGGAACAGGATTTTTATCAGAGTGTTGTGTAAAATGGGAGAATGCTGCAGATGAAGGAATTGCATTGGGAATTAGAGTTGTTAAAATTAGGATAGGCTTAATTTTAAGTAAAGATGGCGGCGCCTTGGCATCCATGGAAAAACCAATAAAATATTTCGTCGGCGCACCTTTGGGTAGCGGTAAACAATGGATGCCATGGATACATTTGGATGATATTGTTAAAGTCTTTGTTAAAGCTGCAGAAGACGAGCAAATGACAGGCCCATATAATGCTTGCGCACCTTTTCCCGTAACAAATAAACAGTTTACAAAAGAACTTGCGAATAAACTAAAAAGACCAGTATGGCCTATTAATGTGCCTGAATTTGTTTTGAAAGTAATTCTTGGTGAGATGAGTATTTTACCATTGATGAGTAATCACACGAAAGCTGATAAACTTCTACAAACTGGATACGAGTTTACCTATACCAATATTGATAAAGCTTTAGATTCTATATATAAATGAAACAAGAAATAAACATCTGCTGGATTAGGAGAGACTTAAGATTAGAAGATAATGCAGCTTTATATCATGCTTTAAAAAGTAATTATCCAGTATTAATTTTATTTATTTTTGATGAAAATATTTTAGATAAACTACAAAATAAAACTGATGGGAGGTTAACTTTTATCTATCAAACATTAGAAGAGATACAGTCACAATTAATTAAAAATGAAACTACGTTACTCGTAAAATATAGCACTCCACAAAAAGCATGGGCTGAAGTTTTAGCTGAATATCATGTAAAAGAAGTTTATGCCAATCAAGATTATGAGCCTTATGCGACTAACAGAGATCAAAATTTATCAGAATTTCTAGGCAAGCACAATATTAGCTTTCATACTTATAAAGACCAAGTTATATTTGATAAAAATGAAGTTGTAAAAGCAGACGGCAAACCTTATACCGTATTTACACCATACTTTAAAATTTGGCAGCAAAAGCTGAGAGAATTTTATGTAAAAGCTTATCCTACAGAAAAGTATTTTGCAAATTTTTTAAAAATTGATCCTATTCCTTTTCCATCCCTCAAAGAAATGGGATTTGAAGTTTCAACACAAAAATTTCCAAAATTAGATTTTGAGAACAAACTAAATTCTTATGAAGATAAAAGAGATTTTCCGGCACTAGATGCTACAACTTATATTGGTTTACATTTACGTTTTGGCACTGTAAGTATTAGAGAAGCTGCTAAAAAAGCAATAGCGCATAAAGCTAATAAATGGCTAGCAGAATTGGCGTGGAGAGATTTCTATATGATGATTCTTTGTCATTTCCCACACATTACAACTAAAGCTTTTAAACCAGCGTATGACAAAATAGCATGGCGTAATAATGAAATAGAATTTAAGGCTTGGTGCGAAGGAAAAACTGGCTATCCATTAGTAGACGCAGGAATGCGTCAATTAAACGAAATCGGATTTATGCATAATAGGGTAAGAATGGTTGTAGCAAGCTTTTTATGCAAACATTTATTGATTGATTGGCGTTGGGGAGAAGCATATTTTGCTGAAAAATTGCTAGATTATGATCAAGCAAGTAATATTGGCGGCTGGCAATGGGCTTGTGGCTCTGGTAATGATGCCGCACCCTATTTCAGAGTTTTTAACCCGGAATTACAATTGAAAAAATTCGATCCAAAAATGGAGTATGTTTTTAAATGGGCACCTGAATATAAATTACCTGTTCTACCTATTCCAATAGTAGAACATACATTTGCTAGAGATCGAGTTTTAAAAGCTTTTAAAACTGCTTTAACATAAAAAAGTCTCAGTTATAAACTAAGGCTTTAAAATATTTTTAATTGGTTACATCTACAATTTCAATATCGAAATCTAAAACAGAACTTGGTGGTATTCCAGTTCTTCCCGATTCACCATAACTCAAATCTGAAGGAACTAACATTCTTAATTTTGTTCCTTTCGTTAAACCAACTAAAGTTTTTTTCCAACCATCAATTATATTACCATTTAATGCAAAAGCACGAGTTACATCGCCTGTAGTTTCATCGAAAACAGTTCCTGTTAATAAACGTCCTTTATATTTAGCTGTTATTGTAGATGAAGCTTTAATAACTTCTCCAGCACCAGCTGTAGAAATATTAAGATATACTCTTGAAGCCTGTTTGTCCATTGTCAGTCCTTTAGCAGCAATAAACTCATTAATTAATCTATCGTCAATTTGCAGTTGTTTTGTCTCTGAATAAACACTTATTTCTGTCACCAAAACTTCATTTGAAGGTATCACCCCAAAACCATTTTTACCATAAGCCAGATAAGATGGAACAATAACACGTACTTTACCTCCTCTATTTACAGCATACAATGCATTTCTATAAGAATCTGGTTTTAAATACCCTAAATAGTTTCCCTCGTTAGAATATTCTATAGCCTTATAGTAACTTGCACCTGTTAAAGATTTAACAGCCAAATTATAAAAAACAGAATCTTTATTTAATAACTTACCTCCTGTTCCTTGTTCTAAAACTTGATAGTAATAGCCACTTGGATCTTTAATTGCCGGAATATTATTCTTTTGAATGTATGCTTTAATTTTAGCATCATCTATAGTTTCTATTGTATCATATTCTTTTTTACAGGAGTTAAAAACCACCAAAATGGTTAATAGCGTAAAAAGATATTTTATATTTTTAATATTCATTTGTATATTAATTAACATCAATTAGATCAATTTTAAAATCTAGGACTGCATTTTTTGGAATTCCTGGCCCAGGAGAATTACTTCCATATGCTAAACCCGATGGAACAATTAACCTAATACTTCCGCCCTTTTTAATTAGTGGAATACCAATTTGCCATCCAACGATTAACTTATTTAAAGCAAATTTAATTGGAGTGCTTGATTGATCAAATACATTTCCGTTTAATAATTTACCAGTATAATTTACTGTAACTTCATTAGTTAATGTAGGCGTTGCACCAGAACCTTCAGATATAATTTGATAATAAACACCTGAACTGTGTTTAGAAGCTAATATGCTATTTTTTGATATAAAATTCTCAATAATTTTATCATCTTCTACGGCTTGTTTCTCTGGACTTAGTTCTTTTTTACATGATGAAAATGCTCCAATAACTAAAAAAAGGCCTATTAATAATCTTGTTTTTAACATAATTGCACAAAAATAAGCTTTTATTGCTGTTAGTACAATTTTTAACCAAATTTAACAATTTTAAAAGTTAGAAAACGGGAAATAGAAAATAGACCAACTCCATTTCCTATTTTCCAATAACTATTTCCTAGTTTAAAAAATATATTTATTCGCCTCAATAATCTGTACTGCAACATTTTGACGAGCTTGTTTTACATTAAATGGTTCCATTTTAGTAAATCTACGTAAGCCAACCAACATCATGCGTTGTTCATCACCATCGGCAAATGCCCATAAAGCCTCTTTACCCGCTTTCGCTACGCCATCAACTGCTTCTACCAAGTAGATTTTCATCATGTCTAATTGTCCTTTGCAAGCTTCTTCCCCTTTCATGCTCACTAATTTCTCAGTTCTAAGCATAGCTGATTCCGCGATATAAACATAACTTGCCATGTCTGCAATGTTCATTAAAATCTCTTGCTCTTTAGATAAACTCATCATTAGTTTCTGAACTGCTGATCCAGCCACCATCAAAGTTGCTTTCTTTAAGTTTGATAGAACTTTCTTTTCTGCTGCAAATAATGTAGTGTCTTCTTCGCTAAAATCAGGGATTGACATCAGCTCTGCTGCTACAGCTGTCGCAGGAGTCATTAAATCTAATTCGCCCTTCATGGCACGTTTTAACATCATGTCAACCGTTAATAATCGGTTAATTTCATTTGTACCTTCAAAAATCCTATTGATACGAGCATCACGGTAAGATCTGTCCATCGGCGCCTCAGCACTAAACCCCATCCCGCCGTAAATTTGTACACCTTCATCAGTTACATAATCTAAAACTTCCGAGCCCCAAACTTTTAAAATAGCGCATTCTACTGCAAATTGCTCTGTTGATTTCAAATTTGCCTTTCCCTCATCCATTCCGCCTGCTACCAATTCATCGTAAGCATCGTCAATGTTTTGACCAGCTCTATAATTTGCAGATTCTACAGCATAGATCTTAGTTGCCATCTCTGCAATTTTATACCTGATAGCTCCATATTTAGAAATTTGTCTATCAAATTGAATTCTTTCATTAGCATAATTAACAGCCAGATTTAAAACTTCTCTACTTCCGCCAATTGCAGCGGCAGATAATTTGATACGACCAATATTTAAAATATTAACAGCGATTTTAAATCCATTTTCACGATCAGATAGCATATTTTCTACTGGCACATGGCAATCGTTAAAAAACACTTGCCTAGTTGATGATCCTTTGATACCCATTTTGTGTTCTTCTGGGTTCATTGTAATACCACCAAAATCTTTCTCAATGATAAATGCAGTTAAGTTTTTGTCATCATCTATTTTAGCAAAAACGATGAAAATATCTGCAAAACCACCATTGGTAATCCACATTTTCTGCCCATTAACCACATAATGCTTGCCATCTGCAGATAGCACTGCTTTGGTTTTACCAGAATTAGCATCAGAACCAGAATTTGGTTCTGTCAAACAATAAGAAGCTTTCCATTCACCAGTTCCTAATTTTGGGATGTATTTCGCTTTTTGTGCTTCATTACCATAATACAAAATCGGCAAAGTACCAATACCTGTATGTGCAGATAAAGCAACCGCAAAGGAGTGACCTGCACCGCAAACATCTGCAACTAACATTGAAGTATTGAAATTTTTGCCGAAACCTCCATATTGTTCAGGAATAGAAACTCCTAATAGACCCAATTCTCCAGCTTTATCCATTAAAGCTGGCATTAAACCTTCTTCCTGACTATCAATTCTGTCTAGAATTGGATTAATTTCAGCAACTAAAAAATCACGACAAGTTTGCGCAATCATTTTTTGCTCTTCATCAAATTCTTCAGGAATAAATACATCCTCATAAGTAGTTTCTGTAATTAAGAACTCGCCACCTTTAATTGTTTTTTTCATTTTGTAATGATTAAGGAGCAAGGAGCAAAGATTAAAGACCTTAGCGCCTAGCCAATATTTTAAAATAATGTCTTTTTAAATGTTGAAATTTTCTTCTGTAATTGAATAATATCAAGCATTAACTTTTCAGCTTCTAATTGATTCAAAAAATTTAAATCAATTGATAATTGTAATTGTGTTTCTAATTCAAATAATGAACCTAAGGAAATGGACAAAAAGTGAGCGAACTCTTTATTTGAAGATCTAGAAGAACCTTCTGCAATATTTGAAGGAACTGAAATTGAACATCTAGAAATCTGTGAAATTAGACCAAACTTTTCTGAAATAGGGAAGTCATTTAAAATCAAGTAAACTGATCTTGCAATGCTCATTCCTTCTTGCCAAATTTGTAACTGTCTAAAATTATGCATCTTGTTTAATAAACTCAATCATTGTTCTTTATTCCTTACTCTTTTATCTCTCTTAAAAAACTTCAAATATCCCCGCAGCACCTTGCCCAGTACCCACGCACATGGTTACCATTCCGTATTTTTTATTTTGTCTTTTTAATTCGCTAAATATTTGAACTGATAATTTTGCACCAGTACATCCCAGTGGGTGACCTAAGGCAATTGCGCCACCATTAACGTTGATTTTACTTTGATCTAGACCTAATGTTCTGATAATGGCTAAAGATTGAGAAGCAAAAGCTTCATTCAATTCTATTAAATCCATGTCATTTTGTTTAAGTCCGGCTTGTTT
>JBBSRF010000157.1:0-6151 GCA_038243335.1 Sphingobacteriales bacterium | reverse complement strand
CATTAAAAACAGCATCTACTCTCGTTCTACGTTTTGTTAATGGGTCTACAACCAAACTATTGGATTTCCATAGGTAATGATTGCTTGTAGCAAAGGCAAAGTCAACAACATTTTTCGCATCAAACTTAAAAGTATTAAAAAGTTTTTGAGCAGTAACTTTGTTTTTTGCAAGATCTAGAATATCAATTACATCTATGGTCTCATCACTTTTTTCTGCTTGCTGTAGCTTTTTAAAAACAGATTGATCAAAAACTTCAGCACCATTTATTAAATCGCCAGTTGCCCAAGCAGTATAATTTTTAGGTAAAGTTATCGCGACTTTAAAATTACAAAAATCATTATAAAACTCTTCGGCACCGCTATATGGGATTTTGTTCCATCCATCTACATCATCATAAACAGCAACTCTTGGAAAGAAATAAGCAATAAAATGAGCGCCATCATCTACCTGACCCGTTCTTTGGTGCGAACCCTTATTTAAAATATAGTTGTAAACAATTTTTAGATGGATAGACTTACCCGATGCAAGTGCCGGAATAACTGTATGCATATTTGTTCCATCTATAATTAAACTTGCAATATCTTTAACTTTATTATTTACAATAACACTTTTGATTTGAACACCATCACCTAAATCACGTTCATTAAATTTTGATTTTCTGGCCACTCCCTTTTTGTACAAATTTGGGTAAATTTTAAACCAAAGTTCTTCTAATACTTGTGGACTATTGTTGAAGTAATCAATTTCTACAACTCCTTTTAATTCTCTGGTTAAAGGATTAAAATCTAATTTAATGTCATAATTAGCCGTATTTTGCCAATAATTTTTACCTGGCATTCCGCTTACATCACGTGTGCCATTTTGATATGCTTTTAAAAAAATATCTTCAACAGGAAGTTGAGCGTTTGCATTAATCGCCAAAAAAAGCAAAAGACAAAATAGCTTTAATGATTTCATTTTAGAAGGTTTAAAATTCTAAAATTATTTACCAAACTTCATCTTCAACTGTTCTAACATATCTGTAGTAACTACAGCAGCATCTTTAGGTTTTTGTTGTGCAATTTCTGTTTTAGGTTGATTAAATTTTGGTTTAAAAGAGTTTTCTTTAGCTTTAATTTCAGTTAACGGCTTAGATGCTTGATTTTGTTGTTTATTAGCATACCGTATTTCATCCTTTTTCTTATTCCAGCGAGCCCAAATTTCATCTAGTTTTTTAATAGTATATAATGGAAAATCACCTTTTTTCATCCATGCATAATAACTTGGTTCAGTATCAAAAATCTGTTCAACAGCTCTTCCTTTATGTTTGCCGAAATTAATTACTTCTTCTCCATTTTCATTATAAACCATTCTTCCTGCAAAATCAACAACCTTATTCATATTGGTAAAGGCATGTAAAGCACCTACATCATTTTGAACTGGAATGGATTTATTACCTTGTTTATCTTCAAACTCTACATCTTTATAGCGATCCAATTGAGCTAATAAAACTTCGTAAGTAGCTTTAATATCAGCTTCTGCAGAATGTGCATTAATAATTTCTTTGTTGCAATAAAATTTATATGCAGCTTTTAATGTACGTTGCTCCATTTGGTGGAAAATGTTTTGTACATCAACAAATTGTCTGCCTTCCATATCAAATTCTACACCGGCTCTTAAAAGTTCCTCTAAAAGCATTGGGATGTCGTATTTATTAGAATTATATCCAGCTAAATCTGCTTCCCCAATAAAAGCTACAATTTCTTCTGCTACAGATTTAAAGGTTGGCTCATCTTTAATATCTTCATCATATATTCCGTGAATGAGAGAAGAAGCTAATGGAATTGGAATTTCTGGATTTATACGTTTGGTGTTGATCAATTCTGTGCCATCTGGCATCGCTTTTAAAATCGATATTTCTACTATCCTGTCTGATCCTACGTTAATTCCTGTTGCTTCTAGGTCAAAAAATGCGAGTGGGCGTTTTAAATTTAATTTCATTTATAGTTATTCGGGTATCATTGGATAAGTATTTGAACTTATACTATAATTTATATTTATCAAAAATGGTTAAAAGGTTTGATTACTTTTTTAAAAAAACAAATTATTTTTAAGAAAACAAATAAACATTAAACAGCCATAAATATGGAGAAAGTTTTTTCAATAAGTGCCATAAACTTTTTAACAATTCACATAATCATTGATTTAATTGCTTAGTAAATAAAATATAAAGACTTAAATCAAGATTTTTCTATGAAAATTTACAATGTTAAGTTTTATTAATTTAGTGTTAACTCAAAAAAATAATACCTAAAGTTATCCCTATTATCATTATTAAATACATCAAAATCTCTGTCGTACAGAAACGTTTGTATTTCGTCCAAAAAGAATAATCATGTTTAGTTTTAGGCATTTTTAACTTAATTATTTGATCAAAATTAGGAAATATTATGGATGTATATTTAAAACACTTAAGTGATTTGTTAAATCGGTGTAAGCTGCGAATGGCCGCTGATAGAATGATTTTATGTTTTTCTTAGTATTGATAAAAAGTGTAGCTGGAATTGCGCCAGACCAAGTTTTATCAACCTTTTTAAAAAAAGATTGTTGATCTATTTCGTTTATGATATAAACCTCAGATTTCAACTTATTTTTCTCAACAAATGGTATAACTATATTTTTTAATTTTGATTTAAAATCCAAGCTAATTAAAATCACTTTCAAAGGTTTTTCTTTAAATTCGGCTTGGAGTTGCTCAAAACTAGGTAATTCATCAACACACGGGCCACACCATGTTGCCCAAAAATTAATGACATAAGTAGTATCTTTACCCTTAGCAACTCTAGTTTCTAATTCATTTAAGCTTAGTAATTTAACTTGAGATTTTGCAATAAAAAAAGTAAAGACTAATAATAAAGAAAGTATAAATTTTATCATATTTTTTACAACATTTTATTAACTTGTTGCTCTACAAATTTTTGGTGTGGGGCTTTTTTAGGGTTAAGTTCATCATCAATTCTTCCAATATATTTTATTAGATAACCTTTTGATTTTTTTTGTAAAACTACAGCAGTTGGCGTAGTTTTTATATCTAATAACCAAGTGTATTTAAAACCGTCATCACTCAAGTAAGGAAAAGTAAATCCTTTACTCATCGCTATTTTTTTCATTTCAGGCATTGCATCTAAAGGATATCTAATTGGATCGTCTCCATATGGGCCTATAGCTACAACGGGAAAACCTTTTGCTTTATATTTTTTATCTAATGCCATTATCCTAGGCTCATATGCAATACAGTGATCACAGGTTGGTGTCATAAAAACTAAAATAAAACCTTTAGCACTTTTTTGATCATTCAAACTATAAACGTTTCCTTTAGTGCTTAACAATGAGGCATTAGGAAGAATATCTCCAACCTTTAATACTTTTTGAGCAAATACTGTTGATGACAACCCAACGAATAAGCAAACTGATATGATAATTTTCTTCATGATATATTTTATTTTAAACTCCCTGTTTTTACAATTGCATTCTGGTAAACAGGTAAAGTCAGATTATCAACTACCACACCTCTGGTTGTTGATGCATGCACAAAAAAGTTATTATTTAAGTAAACGCCAACATGGTCTACTTGATTGCCTCCAAAAGCAAAAAATATCAAATCTCCTTCATTAAGAGAATTCATAGTTTTATTCATCACTATATTTGCTTGATCTCTAGAAACTCTAGGCAGTGAATGACCATAAATTTTCTTTTCTAATAATAAAGCAAATCCTGAACAATCAATCCCACTTTTATCTAAACCTCCTAATTTATATTTTACACCTGTCCATTCGGCTATAAATTGATATAAATCTTTACTCTTTAAATTTGCCATTGCATCGGCTGCTTTACCTGCAGAAGAAACTGGGACATTGACATGCTTTCTAGAGCTACAAGAAGATAAAATTAGCACTAGTAATGCTAAGTAAAAAATATTACACCTATATTTTAAAATATGTTTCATATTAATTTTTTATATTCTAAAGTTTATTAAGGTATGAGTAATACTTTAGTTTTTTATTAATCTTTGTATCTCATCTAACTTAAGCAAAGCTTCAACAGGAGTCAATACATTTACATCTAAGTTATTTAAAGTATCTCTTATTTTAACTAACACAGGATCATCAATTGCAAACATTTGTAATTGATAAGCCTGATTTTGAACTTTTTTTATGCTGTCTTTTATACTTTGGCCTTCAGTTCTATCAATTTCTAATCGTTTTAAAATCTCGTTAGCACGATTAATTAATTTTGAAGGCATGCCAGCAATTTTAGCCACATGAATACCAAAGCTATGCTCACTCCCTCCAGGCACCAGCTTACGCAAAAAGATAATTTTATTAGCTACTTCCTTAATTGTAACGTTATAATTTTTAATACGACTCATCGTATTTTCTAAATCGTTTAACTCATGGTAATGTGTTGCAAATAAAGTTTTTGGTCTTGCTGTAGGGTGCTCATGCAAAAATTCGGCAATTGCCCAAGCGATAGAAATACCATCATAGGTACTCGTACCGCGACCAATTTCATCAAGCAAAATCAAGCTTCTATCAGATATATTATTCAAAATACTAGCGGTTTCATTCATTTCTACCATAAATGTACTTTCACCACTAGATATATTATCTGAAGCACCTACCCTAGTAAAAATCTTGTCTACCAAGCCAATATTTACCGCCTTTGCCGGAACAAAACTTCCCATTTGAGCCATCAATACAATTAATGCGGTTTGTCTTAATATTGCCGACTTACCAGACATATTTGGACCAGTAATAATAATAATTTGCTGGGTATCATTATCTAAAAAAACATCATTAGTTATATATTCTTGTCCGATAGGCAATTGTTTTTCAATTACTGGATGCCTTCCACCTTTAATATCAAGTTCTCTTTTAATATTTAATTCTGGTTTAACATAATGATTCTTAACGGCCAATTGCGCAAAACATAACAATACATCTAGCTGTGCAATTAAATAAGCATTTAACTGTATTGGCTTAATATAGTGGGATACTTGATACATTAACTCATTATATAAACGAACTTCAATTGCTTGAATTTTCTCTTCAGCACCTAAAATTTGTTCTTCGTATTCTTTTAATTCTGGTGTAATATATCGCTCTGCATTAACTAAAGTTTGTTTACGCAACCAACTTTCCGGAACTTTGTCTTTATGCGTATGTGTAACTTCTAAATAGTAACCAAAAACATTGTTAAAAGCAATTTTTAAGGAAGGTATTCCAGTTATAGCCGCTTCTCTTTTTTGTAATTCTACTAAATATTCTTTTCCGCCAAAGGCAATTTTTCGCAAACGATCTAACTCTTCATCAATTCCATCAGCAATTACATTACCTTTTATCAGCAATGCTGGAGGATCTTGATTGAGCTCTCTTTCTAATTTTTCTTTAATACTTAAACAAGAATTTAATTGTGAAGCTAAGACTGACAAAAACTGATTTCCAGTTTTTTCAGCCAATTCTTTAACTTCTCCAATATGTGTTAAAGCTCTTTTTAACTGCACCAATTCTCGTGGACCAGCCTTTTGTAAGCCAACTTTTGAAATTAATCTTTCCAAATCGCCAATTGGCTTAATATGACCTAAAAACTCTTGTAATAAATCATCATGCTTAACCAAATATTCGACCATTCCCAAACGCTCTTCAATTGGTTTTAATTCTTTTAGAGGCATTATAATCCACTTATGCAGCATCCTAGCGCCCATTGGGGTACTTGTTTGGTCGAGCACATCAAATAAAGTTACACCATTGTCATTTGCCGTGCTTACCAATTCTAAGTTACGAATGGTGAAACGATCTAGCCACATATAACTGTCTTCCTCTAACCTAGCTATAGAAGAAATATGTTGCAAATTGCGATGTTCAGTTTCTCCCAAATAATAAAGGATAACACCTGCAGCCACAATACCAGATTGCAATTTATCTACGCCAAAACCTTTAAGTGAATTAACCTCAAAATGTTTGGTTAATATTTCATTTGCATAATCATTCGTAAATGCCCAATCATCAAGGGTATAAGTATAAAATTTATCGCCAAAAACATTGACAAACTCTTGTCTTTTACTTTTCTGAAAAACAACTTCCGTAGGTTTAAAACCTTGCAAAAGTTTAT
>JBBSRF010000156.1:0-6211 GCA_038243335.1 Sphingobacteriales bacterium | reverse complement strand
TGCAATTGCTATTACAGCACTCTCTTTATCATTGGTCTTTCTACCCTTTAATCCCATTACTCATGAAAAAATATTAATCGCTTTTTTTGGAGGTTTCTTTTTAGGTGGCGGAATTGGTTTGGCGATGCGTGGTGGCTGTGTAATTGACGGAACAGAGGTTTTGGCATTATATATGAGTAGAAAAAGTCAGCTTTCTGTAGGTAATATTATTTTGATTTTAAATATTATAATTTTCGCTTTTGCAGCTTATTTTATTAATATAGATACTGCGTTATATGCAATTTTAACGTATTTATCTGCATCAAGCGTAATTGATTATATTGTTAATGGTATTGAAGCCTATACGGGTGTTACCGTAATTTCTGAACATAACGAGGAGATAAAAAACTTCATTATGAACAACATGAAAAGAGGTGTAACGATATACAAAGGTGAGGGTGGATACTTAGAGAAAAAAGACATCGATATTATTTATACTGTTGTAACTAAACTTGAAATGAGAAAATTACAAGCAGAGATACAAAATATTGATCCTGATGCTTTTGTAGTACAACAACAAATTGCAGATTTAAAAGGTGGCGTGGTTAAACGTCAAGCTTTACATTAAAATACCGATCGTTTTGAAAATATATCATCAACTTTCCGAATTTAAAAAATTAGCTAACGCAGTAGTTACCATCGGTACATTTGATGGGGTTCATTATGGGCATCAAAAAATTATCACACGGTTGTGTGAATTAGCAAAGAGTAATGGCGGTGAGAGTGTAATCTTAACCTTTTTCCCACACCCGCGAATGATTATTGACCCTGAGAATCAAGATTTGAAATTAATCAATACGATTAACGAAAAAGCTAAAATATTAGCTGACTTAGGTGTTGATCATTTAATTATTACCCCATTTACAAGAGATTTTTCTAACCTAACCGCAACTGAGTATATTAAAGATATATTAGTTGATCAAATTGGAACTAAGCAAATTATTGTAGGTTATGACCATAGATTTGGCAAAGACCGCAAAGGAGGAATGAATGATTTGATAACACTTGCTAAAGTTTATAATTATAAAATTGAAGAAATACCTGAACAAGATGTGAACGATGTTGCTGTAAGTTCTACCAAAATTCGAACAGCTTTATTAGAAGGAAATGTATCTCTAGCTACTGAGTATTTAGGTTATAATTTTGCTATTAATGGACCTGTTATCAAAGGCGATAAAATTGGGAGAACTATTGGTTTTCCGACGGCGAATATCTATGTAGAAGAAACTTATAAGCTCATCCCTAGCGATGGAATTTATGCAGTAACGATTGAAATGGAAGAAGAAGTTCAAAATAAACCTACAGTTTGTTATCCTGAGCTTGTCGAAGGACATAATTCAAAACTTACAACTTATAAAGGCATGGGTTATATCGGTCAACGACCAACCATTAACGGAATGACAAGAAATATTGAAGTAAATATATTTGATTTTGACCGTGAAATTTATGGTCAAAATATTAAATTGAATTTCTTAAAATTTTTAAGACACGACGTTAAGTTTACAGGGTTAGAAGCTTTAACTGTCCAATTGCAACAAGATAAAAAAGATACCTTAAATTTCTTTAAACAAACTACTCCATAAAGACTCCATTCTAAACATTAAAAATCTATTATTTTTTAGTATTTTTAGAGTAATGAGGTTATTATTTACTTTCTTATTCTTAAGTATGATGCATTCTTTTTTAGTCTTTATAAAGGAAAAAGCGAACATTTTTATTACCAAAATATCTAAGAAATTAGTTAAAATTCAATCTTATCAAATCCTAACAAGAATTAATCATCATATTTTCAATAAATTTACATTAGCTAAATACCAGAAAATTACTAAGAAGTCTTGTTTAATAATTCTTTTGAAATCTACTGAAAATATTAATGATAAAATAGATTTCTATTATCGATATATTTTTAACTATCTATACCTGAAATCTACTTTTGGTAAATATTTTGCCCAATAAAGCAATAAGTTTTACAATCAAAAATTATTTTTCATGATACATTTACCTATACTTATAGCCGACTTAGGGCTAATTTTAGCAGCAGCAGGAATAACTTCTCTACTTTTTAAAAAAATTAAACAACCTCTTGTTCTAGGTTATATTATAGCAGGATTATTTGTCGGCCCATATATTACAATTATCCCTACAGTTAGTGACAGTAAAAGCATTACCATTTGGGGCGAAATTGGCGTCATCTTTTTACTTTTTAGTTTAGGATTAGAATTTAGCTTTAAAAAACTAATAAAAGTAGGTGGCACAGCTTCTATTACAGCGATTGTTAAAGTCATATTAATTATACTTACTGGTTTTCTTGTTGGTAAAGCTATGGGATGGAGTAATATGGATAGTATTTTCTTAGGAGGAATTATCTCTATTTCATCAACTATGATTGCTATTAAAGCTTTTGAAGAATTGAATATTAAACATAAAAAATTTGCCGGTTTAGTTGTTGGCGTGCTAATTATAGAAGATTTAGTAGCCATATTACTTTTGGTCTTATTTTCTACTATGGCCGTAAGTCAGCAATCAGCTGGTCCAGAGCTAATCAAATCTATCGTTAAGCTTGGCTTCTTTTTAATATTATGGTTTTTAGGTGGTATTTTTTTAGTGCCAACATTTTTAAAGAAAACTAAAAAATTAATGAATGATGAAACTATGCTAGTAGTGTCTTTAGCACTGTGCTTAGTAATGGTAATTTTGGCAGATAAGGCCGGTTTTTCTCCAGCATTAGGCGCATTTATTATGGGCTCAATATTAGCAGAAACTACACAAGCAGAAAGAATAGAAAACTTAACTAAGTCTGTTAAAGATTTATTTGCAGCGATTTTCTTTGTTTCTGTAGGCATGTTAATTAATCCAAAAGTGCTGGTAACCTATGCCTTACCAATTTTTTTTATAACCATATTAATTATCTTTGGTAAAATTTTATTTACCATTTTAGGAGCTTTACTTGCCGGACAGCCTTTAAAAACTGCAGTACAGGCAGGAATGAGTTTAGCACAAATTGGTGAGTTTTCCTTTATTATTGCCACACTCGGTGTAAGTTTAAAAGTAACAAGCGATTTCATTTATCCAATTGCTGTTGCTGCAGCTGCCATAACTACTTTTACATCACCCTATTTGATTAAAGTTTCAGAACCTTTCTATAATTTTCTAAATAGAAAATTACCTGCTAAATGGATTTCTGGAATTGAAAGATATAGTTCCAGTACTGAAGGAATAACTACATTAAGCGACTGGAGAGTTTTACTCAGGTCCTACATTTTTAACACCATAATTCACTCCGTTATTATAATTTCTATCATTTTATTAGCTGCTAAATATTTAAATCCTTTTATACAAAACCAATTAGAAAACGGTATTAATTCTACCATCATAAGTGTAATCATTTCTTTCGCATTAATGGCTCCCTTTTTATGGGCATTATCAATAAGAAGAATTCAAAAAATAGCCTATTCTCACCTTTGGTTAAATAAAAAATATACCAGAGGGCCATTAATTGCTATTGAAATGTTCAGAGTAATTTTAGGAATTTTCTTTGTGGGACTAATGATGTATGAATTTTTCGAGACTTGGGTTGCAACTGTTATAGCATTGGGATTAATTATTTCGGTAATGATAATCTTTTCAAGAAGATTGCAATCTTTTTATACCAAACTGGAAACCAGATTTATGCTTAATTTAAATGAGAGGGAAAATCGTACACCGAATATTTTACCATGGGATACACATTTAACCGAAATCACCGTTGCTCCAGAATCTGAATTAGTTGGCAAAGCACTAGTTGATTTAAAAATGAGAGAACAATACGGAATAAATATTGCCATGATTGAAAGAGGAAAGATAAATATATCCACTCCAAGCAGAGATGAAAGGCTGTATCCTAATGATAAATTATTAATTATTGGAACTGACGAACAACTGGCTCATGTTAAACCATTATTTGCCGGGAATTATGAAGATGATTTGGTCTCCTTCTCTAAAGAAAATATGTCCTTGCAGAAAGTTATTGTGAATAGTTTATCAAAAATATATGGACAAAGCATTAGGGAATCTGGCATTAGAGAACAAACTCAAGGTTTAGTTGTTGGTATTGAAAGAAATGGAATAAGAATTTTAAACCCTGATTCTAATTTAATATTCGAAAATGAAGATATTGTTTGGATTGTAGGTAATCAAAAGAAAATCGCTTCATTGCACTGATAATAAAAATTGAAATTATCGATTGTAAGAAATTTGTAAACAACTTAATAAAAGATATAAAACTCTTTTATTTAACTATGTCATTGTTATCTTTGTATTGAATTAAAAATTAAAATGTTTTCAAAAACTTGTGAATATGCTATTCGAGCAATGATATTTGTTGCACATAAGTCTAAAAATGGCAACAGAGTTGGAATCAAAGAAATTGCTAAGGGAATAGATTCTCCAGAACATTTTATTGCCAAAATTTTACAAGATTTAGGTAAAAAAGGTTTTATTCAATCAATGAAAGGTCCAAATGGTGGCTTTTATTTTGAAAGTGAATCATTGAATCACTCCATTGCGGATGTAGTGACCGCTATAGATGGTGATAAACTATTTTATGGATGTGGTTTAGGTTTAAAAGAATGTTCTGCTGCAAAGCCTTGCCCTATACATTATGAATTTAAAGAAATTAGAGATAATATTAAAAATATGCTAGACAATGCAAAATTAGCTCAATTTACAGATGGTCTTACAAACCATCTAACATTCTTAACTAGAAAATAATTTTTTAATTAAATAAAAGATATAAGGGTATTAATATCAAGTAATAAACATGAACAGTAAAACAGATATAACTTCATTAGCAGACATCAAAATTTTGGTTGATACATTTTATGGCAAAATTAGAGAAGACGAGCTGCTTGGCTCTATTTTTAATAATATTTTAAAAGATAGATGGACACCACATTTAGAAAAAATGTACCGCTTTTGGCAAACTGTTTTATTACAAGAGCATACTTATGTAGGTAGCCCATTTGTACCACATGCCAACTTACCTATAGATCAACAACATTTTGATACTTGGTTAAACATTTGGTACAGTACGATAGATAGTCTTTTTGAAGGCACAAAAGCTGATGAAGCAAAATGGAGAGGTGAAAAGATGGCAGAAATGTTTCTTTACAAAATTATGTATTATCAAAATAACACATCGGTACCAATATTATGAGTCTAAAAGTTGAGCAACCCGTGGCGGTCATCTGCACATTTGTTTGGATAGGTTTTATTTGTGCAATTAGTTTTTTAGAAGCATGGATGAAGTTTAATGCGCCTGGAGTAACTATTCCAATTGGGTTAGGAATAGGTAGACTAGTCTTTGGCGCATTAAATAAAATTGAATGGGTATTTACAGTTGCAATTTTAGTTGGCATTTATAGCAAGCCAGCCATTACAGCATTCAAAACTAAAATACCCTTTATGCTAATCGTCTTCATTTTATTGCTACAAACGATATGGTTATTACCAGCATTAGACATACGAGCAGAAATGAATATTAATGGATTAAAAGTTCCACATTCTAATCTACACATATACTATGTGGCAGCAGAAGTGCTAAAAGTTTGCGGGCTTTTCTTATTTGGAATAAAATTATTTAAAAAATCTTAAATTATAATTATGGAAACTTTAACAGAAAAAACAATAGGGCAATTTGTTGCTGGCAATTATAAAACAGCAGCAGTATTTAAAAAGCACAAAATAGACTTTTGCTGTAATGGCAATCGCACATTATCACAAGCTTGCGACCAACAAAAACTTGATCAAGAAGTTATAGAAAGTGAGTTGCACTCTGTTTTAACCCAAAGCTCTGAAAAAGATGAAACCATAAATTACAAATTCTGGCCATTAGATTTATTGGTAGATTATATAGAGAAAAAGCACCATAGGTATGTAAAGGCGCAAATCCCTGTATTAAATCAGTATTTAAGTAAGCTTTGTAAAGTACATGGAGCAAATCATCCTGAGTTATTTGAGGTTAAAGAATTATTTGATGGTTGCGGAGAAGATTTAACTGCGCATATGCAGAAAGAAGAAACGATTTTATTTCCTGCGATTAGAAATTTAGTTGACGCTAAATCTAATAGTGAAGGTTTACAACATTTCTCATTTGGAACAGTTAAAAACCCAATACAAATGATGATGCATGAGC
>JBBSRF010000155.1:0-6278 GCA_038243335.1 Sphingobacteriales bacterium | reverse complement strand
TTTTCGGGAAAATTGCTCATCATACCTAACACTCGCTTAAGTAAGCTATGATATCGATTGGATCGCTTTGTTTTTTTAAATACTTTGGTTGGCTCAGCCAAAGTAATCTCTATGGACGCTGAATTTATACTTATGTTGGATAAATAGATTTTTAAGGGGAATGAGTAAGCTATTTTGGCTATTATATTGAATGTGGCTACATTAAGGCCGCTTAGATTATTTTTAAATAAGACGTTACCAATGAGGAGTTGGTTAAAATTGGATATCTTTAACGCCGTAAATTCTAAAATTTGTAGTCCTTTGGTAAAACAAATCTTACCTGCATCTTCAGATTGACGTGTCCATCCTTTTTTTTTGAATATGAGACCAACTATTTTTCGCACTAGTTTATTCATTGGAACCTTGATTAGTTTTAAATATTTCAATGATTTGTTGAATAAAAAAACGCTCTCTACTGTTGTAATTATTAAAGGTTTTTTGCATTTCATTTATATTTTTTGAAAAAGGATAATCTTGTAATTTCTCAACATAGCTTAAAATTTTTGAAGGTGTATCAGAAACAATGTCACCTACAATACCTAAACCATGATAGGCTACCCTTGAACTATTGCCAAGCATATCGCTATCTTTGCTCCATGGATAAATGAGCATTGGTACCCCAAGGCACAATGATTCCCTTACAGAACCGGATCCACCATGGTTAATAAACACAGCTGTTTTTTTAAGAATTTCTAGCTGCGGAACAGATTTGAAGATATGGATATGGTCTGACAAATGACTGGCTATAAGTTCTGGAAGATGGTTACCTATACAAATAATTAGGGTATAATTTTTATTATCTTCAAATGCGGTGATAATCTTTTCAAAAAGTCTTCCTGCAGATTTAAACCAACCACTTAGTGAGCCAAAGCAACAGAAAATAAGGGGCTTAGTTAAATCAATTTTATGCCAATCAAATGGCTTTTCTTTACGTAAATGATCTACAAAACCACCAATATATTCAGATTGATCTGCTGGTGTTAGGTTAAAATTGTATTCATGAGGAAACAATATCAATTCCGGTTCGCCAATGAGCATATAATTATAAATTCTATTTTTACGGGAAAGTAATTCTTGGCCGGTTTTACATGTTAACGTCAAAATATCTTTGTAATATGATTCGTGTTTCTTGTTGTCTTTAAATGAAGAAAATAGTTTAAAGAAAATTTTACGCCATTGCCATTCCATTTTCACTAAAGAAAATAAGTTTTTCTTGGGAATGAAGAATACATTAAATGGTGGCACAAATCGACTTTTATTCTCGCTAATTCCAATTTCAAGCGCAATAGTCGGGATGCCTTTTGCATTCAACAATATCGACCAATCCCATTTCCCCACTTCAACAAAACAACCCACTATTTTAAATTGATGAATGAGTTTTTCAATGCTAGCCGATAGGAGTTTGGCATCTTCCTTATCTTTAAGTTCATCTATTTCATAATGGTTAAATCCTTGATTAGCTATTACCTCTTTAAATCTTTTAGGTGCGGCATACAAAATAGAATAACCCTGTTTTTTTAAATGTCTGGCTATTCCTGTTGTTGGCAGGATATGACTGATATAAGGAGAAAAAACAAAAAGAAAATCTTTCATGATGCAATTTAGTTAGTGACCAATTGATTTTGGAAAAGCCCCATAATATCAATATTTTTGCTAAGCACAGCTGGTGAGCCTACTTGTACTATTTTTCCATTCTTCAGGTAGATTACTTCATCCACATGTTTAATAGAACTATACCTGTGGCTAATGATAATGAGCAGCTTTTTTTCGTTAAAAAAATTTTTGACATGGTCAATAATGATCTTTTCGCTCAAAGAATCCAATGCCGATGTTGCCTCATCTAAAATTAACATATCTGATTTTCTAAGCAGTGCTCTAGCAATCGATAAACGCTGTTTTTGCCCTCCAGAAAGCATATCCCCATTGTGCCCAATTACCGCGTCAAAACCCTTAGAATGATTATTTATTGTGCTCAGCAAGCCAACCGCAGTGCAAACTTCTACCACTTCGTCATAGGTTGCATCAGGCGTCCCATATCTAATATTATCTATAAAACTTCCATAAAAGATTAAGGACTCCTGTGTAACTAAAGCTATTTTTTCGCTGATGCATTGATGAGTCAAATCATTGATGTTTTCACCGTTTACGGTCAGTTCTCCTGAACTAACTGGATATAGTTTGCATATTATATTCAATAGCGTGCTTTTTCCACATCCGCTTAGGCCAATCAAAGCATAACTCTTGCCCTTATTCAAGCTTAAATTTATTCCACTTAAAATAGTATGCTCATTTTTCTTATAAGAGAAAGACATATTACGGAAGATTACCTGATCTATGGTGTCTACTTCTTTATGCTCATCTAGTTTGTTTTGGTTTTCGATCGTCCTGTCGAATACTTCATAAACATTATCTATGGCCACTCTAAATTTTATCAATTGTGTATTTAGGTCAGTCAAATCACTTATAGGGGTAAAAAGTCTGTTCAAATACTGAAGAAAGGCCACTAGGGCCCCTATAGTCATTGTTCCATTAATAATATCTTTCCCCCCTATTCCAAATACAATCAATGGAGAGAGAGCAATGATAAATGTTGAAATATTTCGTTTAAATGAAGATAATTTAATTGCTTGTGTCCAAGAATTAGCAACATCTACCAATACATTATCCAAATTTTTTTCTTCTGTTTTATAAGTATTGAATAACTTAATTAGCCTAACATTTTTAAGTCTTTCATAAAAAAACTGGCTTAATTCTTCGTTGGATTGTGTGGCTTTTCGAAATTGATTTTTTACCTTGCCTTTAAGGTGATGAATAATATAGATGAGCAGTGGTACTAGTACAATAGATCCTAGGAATAGATGATAATTCAGGATGATTAACATCGCCGAAATTCCAATTAAGGTAAAGATATTGTCGATAAGCTTAATGAGGTTACCGGTAATAAAAGATTCGATAAACTCTATTTGATTATTGAGTTTGTAAACCAATGCCCCATTTTTATTTTTGTGAAAAAATCCTAGAGGTTGTTTAATAATGTGATCAAAAACCTTTAAACGCAATTTATTGGTAATACTGATGCCAATTTTAGTATGTGTAACATCAGAATAATAGCTTGCAAAAACCCTAGCTAAGTAGCAAGCTGTAAGTAAGAAAAGCAACTCTATTAATAAAGTATAGTTTTTAGAAGGAAATACCTGATCAATAATGATTTTGATTATATAGGGTGATAGCAGAGACGAGGCAGAAATGAAAAGTACTAGCAGGAGCAATACGACTTGCATCACCCATTGGCCCTTAAGCAGGTCATATATAATGTGATAAATATTTTTCATAAAAGAGTTATGTTCCAAGTGGTAAAATATCTTTTATCAATAATGCACCTAACCTGCCATAACTATCTTGCGTTTCAGGAAGAAATTTAAGAATGTATTTGCTGCATCTTGTTTCTATAAATTTTCTATAAAAAGGCACATGTACATCGTCGATATACATAAAACGCCTCGTTAGGTTTAAGGCTGTTTTAAAATAGAATATCCTCGTTTCAATGTCTCCATAATCGTAGAAGACAAAGTCAAACTCAATATCTGTCTTTATTGCTTGAATTGAAGTAATTTCTGTTTGTATGCTGAGTGTATTAGTCAAAAATTCCATTGTTTTTTTTGCCCACATTTCATTGTCATCTACACTAGTTACTTGGGCAGCATGGCGATGAAAAAATACTGAACTCAGTCCACTTCCTGCATCAAGAATGGTCTTTAAGTGGAATTTATCAATCAATCTACCACAGAAGTGAAGTGATTCTAAACTGCAGGCCATTGACCTTTGATCTTCCCCAAATTCATTGAAATAGAGTTCGCTAATTTTCATATAGTTAGCTTATTTTTTCTTTAATTTGTATTTGAGCGCGAGCGTAAGTCTAGATTCGGTACAAATCCGTGTTGCGATGGAACCAATGTGTTGTACAGCACCTGCAAAAATGAGAAATCTGCCTGGTCGAGGCAGCACGCATTGTTTAGATTCGTCATTTTCATAAAAAATCGTTTCACCCCCCCATTTAAAATCCCATACCTTATTCACGTAATAGAGCACGGTAATATTTTTTTCCTCAAGCCCGCAATCTCGATGTGGAAACTCCATATCCCCATAATTTGAAAGGTTAATGTACACCCTAAAAAGTTTATAATCTAAGTCTGGATAGATTTCTTTCATCAATTCTCTAGATTTTTGTCCTATCAATGTTTGTGCTTCAAATTTACCTTGATCAAAATCCACTGAAAAAATAGGATACACATCTCCATCAAAATCCTTTTCTCCTTTAACGAAGGCTAAGGTTTGCACAACTTCATAGAATGAATTTACCCCTCCAGTAGAAATTTGTCCATCTATAACATACACCGGCAATTCACTGATGTTAAATGTTTGCTTTTCCATGATTATAATTTTTTCAGGTTATGGTTTACGAGTTTCAATATAGAGTGATAAGATTTTGGCTTTGAATTTTTTAGTTCTTCTAACACATTAGTATAATTAGTTAGGTTTAAAAAATTCTCCGTTAATGATACTCCCGCTTCTAGATTAAGTACGGTATGCCACCAACCTGTGGGCGTGTACACAACATCTCCGGGCTCTTGAATACAAACTAGTGGTTTTGCATATTTAAACAGTGGAAAATTGCCCTTTGATTCGTCGAATGGGTTTACCTGGCCTTGATAGACAAGGTCTCTTTGAAGTTGTGAATAGAAAAACCATAATTTTTTACCTTGTATCAATGCATTCCATGCGCTTGAGTTCCAAACGTCGATATGCAATTTGGAAAATGTACCTTTTGCAGCAAAATAAAGCCAAGAAAGGTCATATCTTCGGTTATCTGCAGGCCAAGAACCATACCAACAACTAAAAAAATCTGGTACCTTATATTGGTTTGTGAAAAATGTTCCATTGTGCTCTTGAGTGTTCAAATAGAATGGAACATCATCAGCTGTGCTTTTCATATAATTGATGTAATCACTAATAGGCATATCCTTTTTTTCGACCGTACCGTTTACCGTTCTATTTGCTATTCCTGAATACTTGCCCAAATGCTGATCAAAATAATCCAAATCCCATTGCTCATAATTGGGCGTCCACTTTTTGAAAGATCCCTTAAATATTACTGGAACATTGGCAAAGCCATAATGCGCATTAAAGTAATCATTGGTTACTTTTTCTGTCTTTTCTTCTCTTACGAATTGGAATTGAACTAATTTTTCTACTTCGAATAACATATCAATTGGAAATAAAATTTGGAGAAAATCTGTTAATTATTTCTGCAGCTACCATTTTTATTCCCGGTTTTCGAGAAAGATTTATTTTACAGCAAGCTTGGAATTTTTCAAAATTATCTTTTAAACTCGCTACGTTAGTGAAATTGTCATAAGCTATCATAAAACTTTGTGGCCCAAGTTTTAGAAAGGAAATAATAGTAGCTATATAATCTATCGACTTTTTTTGATCAACTTTTCCAGCAAGGTTAAATATTATTAGGTCTGGAACAATAGCCGTTAGGTAATTCATGGTCATGGCAGTTGCTTTATTTTCATAAATAGTGTTATTGAGGTATTTTGCCTTTGGCGTTCCCTGGTCATAAGAAAATAAAATATCGGCATTCATTTTTTTTAGATAGCTATGAACCAAATTTTCAAAGGTACGTAGATTTGGAAGCTCACTATTATCAGATTGATAAGGAATACAAAATTCACTTTCTGCTACCATTCCGTAACTACAGGTTGCTATCGTTGCTGGATTAAAAGGATAGTTTGAGCGAATAATTTCAGTAAGTTTTGAAGTTAGGATGAGGTTTTGGGTAGAATCTATACCGCACACTATAATTATAGGGCTCGAAGAAATCGAATAGTTAATATTCGGTACCTCAGTAAAAATAACTGTAGGAATACTTAGATCCTTTAACGTACCCAAATAATTAAGATCTAACTGGGTAATCTTTTCCGTTAGAAAATTAAATACTCGGGTATGCAGACAAGAAATATTAAAATCTTTGCGTAACAGCGCATCACAAAGATCTACAAATTCTAATAGGTCTTCATCTACTTTTGCATTATAAACATCACCTAATAAAACACAAATATCTTTTATATCCTGTTTAACTAATTCATCTATAGTGCAATGGTTTGCTGTTGCATTATTTTGGTCATTTTGATCTAAAAGTAAGCGTGGTAGACTTTTGGTACCTTTAAGGGCTC
>JBBSRF010000154.1:0-6334 GCA_038243335.1 Sphingobacteriales bacterium | reverse complement strand
ATTTTTAGACAATTGAATTGCTGCTTTATTATCCCAATATATACGGTCTGTGGTCTTTTTTTGTAGCTGGTTTTTGTTTTTTACTTTACCATATTGTAAAATAAGTTCGCTTACATAGCTATAACTTTCTTTACTATATTCTGCCTTATAATTTACTAAAGCACCAATTGCCAAAGTATTTACACCCCCGCCCTTCCAATTATCACTAAATGCAGCTTGGTTTATATTAATCCCGATAGATGTTTTAGTATTCCAATAATTTATTTTAGCACTTACTAAAGCCGGTGTTAATACTACCGGTTTAAACTGTAAATTTCCCATTCTAGACGGCAAAGGGCTACGTTTTAATCTAATGTCTAGGTTTTTTGTAGAAATAGGAATAGTATCTATTTCTTGAGCGAAAAGATTTGACCAAAAAGAAATTAAAACAAGAATTGTAACTAGTAAATTTTTCATTTGTTTTACAAAGAAAAACAAAAATTACACGGAATAAAAATTTATCCAGTTATACCATTTTCTATTCTGCAAATAATCAAGTTCTTTTTCATGACAATAAGCCTCCTTCTCAAAAGAGATATTATAGTAAGCTTGATAATGATTTTTATATTTTAAAAGATTAAAAAGATAATTAACCAAATACAAAAAATAAAAAGGAAAAATGAATAATTCTAGCTGCTGATTAAGATGAATTTTTTCATGATTTATTAAAACCTCATCTTTTTTTTGATCTATATTTTTTAACAAAATGAAAGGATAAATTGCCATAGCATTTGCATTTAACTTAGGGAGTATGATAAACCAATACTTCATCGCTATTGATTGCCTAAACTTGAAGGACTAACTTTTGGCAATACTGGTAATCTAAACATTTTAGGATTTCTTTTATAAGCAGTGAAGCTACTTCTTAAAAACTGTACAAAGGCATAATCTGTTGCCGTCAAAACAAATTGATAAGTTGGTCTATATTGCAGCATGAAGTCTCTCAACTCAGTTTCATTTGCGCTGAGAACAGACTTTACATAATCAGAATTAAATCTATAATCTATAATAGACTCTTTATAGTCTTTCTCTAAAATTGCCTGTAAATGGCGGGCGTTTTTACCTGATTTACTTAGTAAATTATAAATTGCATCAATACCCAAACCTACACCTCCTTGTCCTAAATTGAGTAAATCTTTGCCACTGCCTTTATCTAAAGCATATTTATATTCTTTTAATGTTTTTGAATACTGCTCTTGTGGTGTTGGCGCTTTACCATATACATTTACCTGTTTAAGCCTTATACTAATGGATTTGAGTTGAAAAACGATCGTATTTTGACCATGAAATATTACTGTATCCATTAAGTAACCTTGTAATGCAGCAAAAATGGTGTCACCTACTTTAACTTCAGTTAAAAATTCACCTTTTGCATTATTGTAAACTGCATTATCGTTTGTAGGATTGTATATATACACTTTTGCAAGACGTTGTTTGCTATCACTGTCTACAACAAATCCTTGAACAGACTTAGTTTGTGCAAATAAATTTGCACACCCAAAAAAAGATATTAAAGTTAATAAGACAAACTTCATTTTTACAAAACTACATTATAGATACGCAGCGTTTAATATCTTAACATTATTTAACTACCAATAGTTTTTGGCCAATTTTAATATTATTATCTATCATTTTGTTTAGCTCTTTTAAATCATCTACAGTAATTTTAAAGCGCTTAGAAATATTAAACAAAGTATCTCCCTGTTTAACAATATAATAGTTATCAGATGTTTTCTCAGTTACTTGAACTGGTGGGTCTTTTGGTGCAACCTCTACAGGTGTAAACTTCTTCTTTTCTAAAGGAATATTTGCATTTATTTCCGTAAAAACTCTATCCTCACGAGCAATTTTTTCTCTTTCAGATTCTGATGAATCGTATTGACCTAACTTATATTTTTCAATTATACCAATCAATAAATCTGGATATTTAGGATTAGTTGCATAACCAGCTGTCTTTAATCCGATAGCCCAGTTTTTATAATCATTTTTATCCAGTTCGAACAAAAAACTATAGCGTTTACGTTTTAAAAATTCTGAGTGATCTTTATAAGATTCTCTAGCATCTTTATAAACTCTAAAACAATCATCACTTTTATCGTCGTCTTTATAATACGCTTTTCCTTTCCAATCTGAAGTGCATTTAATTCCAAAATGATTATTAGCATATTTGGCTAAACTGCTGCTTCCGCTGCCAGATTCTAATATACCTTGAGCTAAAGTTATACTAGCCGGGATGCCATATGCATTCATTTCTTCAATTGCCACAGTTTTAAAAGCATCGATATAGGTTAATGTGGTATAACTTGTAAAGTTTGGATTATCTTTATTTGCCTGTTTTTCAATTTGTTTATTGTTTTTGCTATACTGTCTTGATTTACAAGAAATCAACATCATTAAAACAATAGCGGCTAATCCTATAATTTTCTTCATTTAATTATATTTTAATTTTTTGTCCAGGCTGTAGCGAGGAAGATTTAAATGCATTTTTCTTCATTAGGGCCTTAGCTGTGGTTCCAATTCGCTTCGCTATTTTACTAATGTTATCTCCTTTTTTTACTGTGTAATATATGCTCCTGTTTTTTGAAGTATTTTTTGATATTAATCTAGTTTCAAGCTCAACTACTGGAATAATATTTTCTATATAATCATCAGGTCTTTCATCATACTGATAAAGTTCATATTTATTAATTAAAGCAATTACTTGTGACGACCAAGTACGACTATGAGCATAGCCGCCTCGCTGAATTCCTTTAGCCCAATTTCTGTAATCATACTGATCATATTTATCAAAAAGCACATTAAAATAAGTTCTGCTATGTAAAAAATCCACAAAGTGATTGTAAGAGGAATCTACAGTAGGATAATCCCGATAGGCAGAGCGAATTTCTGTATTAGAATTTTTTCCTTTAACACCAAAATGGTTATTTAAATGACGAGCGATTTTACTTTTTCCTGCAGCAGACTCATGAATGGCTACTGCTAAAATGATGCTTGCAGGTATTTCATGCTCACGCATTAGCTCTTGTGCATGATCAACATGTTCTTCAATATAATCTTGTGTAGTTTGTGCTTTTACAAAAACTGATGTTAATAGTATAAAGCAAAGTGTTAGTGTTTTATTCATTTTTTATAGATAACGTCATTGTTAGCCACGAAGCAATTTTAAAGCAAAATACAAAAGAAGAATGCTTCGTGCCTACCAATGACGAGTTAAGTTATTTCTTTCTAATAATCAACAAACCATCTCTTATTGGTAAGATTAATTTTTCTACTCTTTGATCTGCATTAACATAATCATTAAAGTTATTGATATTCTTAGTGTCTTTATCGTCAGCGTTAGTTAATATCTTTCCGCTCCATAGCACGTTGTCTACAATAATCAAACCGCCAGACTTTACCTGATCAAAAATTAAATCGTAATAAGTGCCATTATTTTTTTTATCAGCATCAATAAAAACCAAATCAAAAATTTCATTTTTTAATTCTTTTAAGCTTTTCTGGGCATCGCCGATGATATATTTTATTTTTTCCTTTATTGGTGATCTAGCAAAGTTTGCTCGTACCATGTCTTCTAACTCTTCGTTAACATCCAAAGTGTAGATCAAGCCATCATAAGTTAAACCTTCAGCCAAACATAACGTAGCATAGCCTGTAAAAGTGCCCACTTCTAAAATCCTTTTGGGATTTGTCATTTTACTTAACATACTTAAAACTCTGCCTTGATAATGACCACTCATCATTCGTGGCATTAAAACTTTAAGGTTAGTTTGTCTATCAATATGTTGTAACAATTCACCTTCAGGCTCGCAATATTGCAAGAGCAAATTTTGTAATTCTTCGCTAATCATTGTGCTTATAAACGGTGTTTTTCCATAAAATATTGTAGAATTATAGTCGCAGCTATGGTATCTACTCTTTCTTTATCTCTTCTGTCACTCTTTTTAAAACCGCTTTCCATAATCGTTCGTTCTGCCAATTTAGAGGTAAATCGTTCATCAATCCAATGTTGTGGAATACCAGGGAAATTTCTTTTTAAAATAGTGGAAAACCCTTTTGCATGTTGTTTTGATTCTGATGGTGTTCCATCCATTTGTATTGGATCACCAATTACAAAAGCTTCAACTTGCTCGTTTATCAAGTATTTTTTTAAATATTCAATAATATCTTTAGGGTGTATCGTATCTAAACCTGTTGCTATAATCTGCAAAGGATCTGTTACAGCAATGCCGATACGTTTTGTGCCATAATCGAAAGCTAGAATACGAGCCATAGCCAGCAAATATAAGGATTTTAAGTAAATGGGATTTTTATCATAATATCAAATCTGATAACTTACATTTCATATCTATTTCTTATTTTGCACCAATGCAGTTTAAAGAAATAATCGCACAAGAAAGTATTAAAGCGCATTTGATACAAACCGTTGTAGAAAACAGGGTTAGTCATGCGCAATTATTTCTATCTGCAGCCGGTAGTGGCGCTTTACCTTTAGCCATTGCCTATGCACAATATATCAATTGCTTAAACAAGCTTCCCAAAGACAGTTGCGGCGAATGTTCTTCGTGTCGTAAATATGAACGATACATCCATCCAGATTTACATTTTTCCTATCCATTTTTTGCTTCAAAAGACATTAAAACTTCGGTTGACGTATTAGAAGAATGGCGAAGTATGTTATTAAGCGATCCTTATTTTGATTTAGATATTTGGCGTTCGAAATTGAGTGCAGAAAACAAACAAGCGAATATTAACATTGCCGAGTGTCATGATATCATTAAAAAATTAAGCTATAAAGCTTTTGAAGCAGACACTAAGGTTTTAATTATGTGGCTGCCTGAGTATTTAGACCGGGAAGGAAATGCACTTTTAAAAATCATTGAAGAACCTCCTGCAAATACTTTGTTTATTTTGGTCGCTCAAAATCAAGAGCAAATATTAACAACCATTTTATCACGTACTCAAATTGTTAAAATTCCAAAATTAGACAACTTAGATATTGAAAATTATCTGATTGGTAAATCTCAATTATCAGAAACCCATGCTACAGAATATAGTTTTTTAGCAGATGGAAATTTAATAGAGGCGAAAGCACTATTACAAGACACGCCTAATAATAATGCCAATCATTTTACAGAGTGGCTACGAATGGGTTACGGGAACAAAGTGCCTGCATTGATTGATTTTACAGATGATGTTGCTAAATGGGGTAGAGAGAACCAGAAAAATTTTTTAAAATATGGTATTAATTTTTTAAGAGAATGTAGCTTACTGTTAAGCGGTGCTGACGATTTAGTGAAACTACCTATCGAAACCTTGTCCGTTGCTGTAAAATTAACCACGAATGTGTTAAATTTAGCTATGGTAGAAGCGTTAATTAACGAACTAGAACAAGCTCATTATCACATCGAAAGAAATGCGAATCCAAAAATTCTGTTTTTAGATGTATCTTTACAACTAGTTAAAATAATTAAATTTAAATCGCTCCCCGCGGGGACTCAATATATATACAGTTAATATGGGATGTGGAAGTTGTTCAACAGGTGGCGGTTGCGCCCCCTCTGGCTGCAAAAGTAATGGCAATTGCCTTACTGGAGGCTGTCAAAAAATGGAAGTAAACGATTGGCTATCAAATTTAGATATGCCTGCTAATTATATACCTTTTCAAGTAATTGAAGTAAAATTTAAAGGCGCTAGAAAAGAATTTTTTATAAATACCGAGAATATTTACCTAGAAATAGGTGAGTTGGTAGCTGTAGAAGGTTCAGCTGGCGGATACGATATTGGTCATGTTTCTCTAACAGGTGAACTAGTTCGTATGCAAATGAAGCGTCGTAAAACTCCTTTAGATCAGGTTACGCGAAAAGTATATCGCAAAGCTACAGAGGCTGATGTTGATAAATGGAAATTAGCTAAAGATATGGAGTGGGAAACCATGCACAAAGCCCGTACATTAGCGCTAGAATTACGTTTATCGATGAAAATTAGCGACGTAGATTATCAAGGTGACAAAACAAAAGCTACATTTTTTTACACTGCAGAAGGTCGTGTTGATTTTAGAGAATTGATTAAAAAAATGGCGGAAAGTTTCCGTATTAGAATTGAAATGCGCCAAATTGGTATGCGTCAAGAAGCAGGTAGATTAGGCGGAATTGGTTCATGTGGTAGAGAATTATGTTGTTCTACTTGGCTAACAAACTTTAAAACAGTTTCTACCGCAGCAGCTAGGTATCAAAATCTTTCTCTAAACACTTTAAAACTTGCGGGACAATGCGGTAAATTAAAATGTTGCCTAAAT
>JBBSRF010000153.1:0-6380 GCA_038243335.1 Sphingobacteriales bacterium | reverse complement strand
TGATTTTCATTAACAATTTTTCTTAATAATTGATGTCCTTCCAGCAAGTTATTAAAACTATAAATTGGTAAATTAGACTTTCTATATTTATCAATTACCAATCTAATGTAACCGTTTTGATCTTCAAAATCATAAAGTGCGTATTTCTGTTCGAAACGTTTCAGTGCACTATTGTTTTCTGGCCAATATTTTTTTATCTCTTCAGACTCCAAAATTAAAGCCATAAGTTCTGTACCGCATGATATAAAATCTATACTGAAAATACTTTTTAAAAAATCTTGTCGCTGTTTACTTATACTATTACCAGTAAAATGGCTATAAACTCTTTTTTTAAGTTGCTTTGCTTTACCAACATAGATTATCTTACCTTTTTTATCTTTAAAATAATAAACGCCTGGTTTATTTGGTAATTTATCTACTTCCTCACGGTGTAAGTTTGGTGGCAAAGTTTGTTCTTTTGATGTTTTTTTTAAATTATCATGAATGATGTTTTCCTTGTCATTTTCAATTAGCATCCCTAGCAATACCGCAGTTGCATCAGCATCTCCGCCTGCTCTATGTCTGTTATTTAGAGGAATTGAGAGTGATTGGCAAAGCTTACCTAAACTGTAAGTGCTTAATCCAGGAAATATTTTTCTACTTAATCTAACCGTACAAAGTTTTTTTACGTTTAAATTATACCCAGAAATAGCTAAATGATAGTGTACAAATGAGTAATCAAAATTTACATTATGAGCTACAAAAATTTTACCATCAAGTAAATTATAAATTTGGTCAGATAAGCTATTAAAATTAGGAGCATTAGCTACCATATCATTATCTATTCCTGTTAATGCTTGAATGTTAACTGGTATAAATTGATTTGGATTTATTAAACTTTCGAAAGTTTCTATAATTTTTTCCCCATTATGAATTTTTATAGCAATTTCGGTAATGCCATGAGAAGCTGCATAACCTCCTGTAGTTTCAATATCAACAACTGCGTATAACATAATTATACACAAATATATGCTAAAAATATTAGTATTTAAAAATTAATTTTCTAAGGTATTTAGTTAAAACAATAAAATTATAGTTAAGCAAGTAAATCCTCTAAATTTTTATCCTAAAAAAAATGTATCATTTTTTCAGGTTGATATAATAATTTAAAATAATAATTGTTTATTATAATGAGAGCGTTAATTTAGATAACGGGGATGGGCTAAGGATTTATCCACGTTTCTTTTTAAATAAAAATAGGAAAGAGGCATTAAATACATTAATCCTAATAAAAAACCGCCAAGTATATCGGTAAACCAATGTGCCCCTAAATAAATTCTTGAAAATGGAATGGTGATAATTAAAACTATTGAGAAAAAATTAATAAAATTTCGTAGTTTTTGGTTTACATTTTTAATGGTTTTCATTAAAATAATCATAAATCCAAAGAATACGATATATGACATTACATGGCCGCTCGGAAAGCTTTGAAATCTATTAATTTCTACTAGACGAACATAATCTGCACTAGGTCTGGGCCTATTAACAATATTCTTCACTCCTAAAATAACTAATCCTGTTAATAAAATACACAGTATATAATAAGATTCTCTTCTTAGTTTTAAGGTGAAAAATATCGCTGAAACTAATACAACTAATAATAATGACCATGGTAATTCGCCAAATAAACTTATTGTAAGCATTAATTTATCTGCAAACTCTGAATGATGTTTTTGTAGAAGTTCTGAAATTTGAATATCTATATTTGGAATAGGATGTTGTGCAATTAAACCAGTTAAAATTATAAAGCTTGCTAATAGTAAAAGGAAAATTAAGAAATATAGCTTTGGTTTATAATTCATATTATTTGTAAGCTTTATTTAAGCTAAGATAAAAAATAGTTTTTATTGTAATAAAGGATTGCTTTTAAATTAATTACAGCAAATAATTTAATTATTTAAACTGTAATTTTTTTTGAATTTAAAATGATGTAAATTGCAAGAAAATTAAAATAATGAGTTCAGTTAATGTTATTCCAGAATTTAAAGACTTTAAAACTTTTTATAAAAAAGCTGTAGAACCTTTAAAAAAAGCGAATATTGGTATAGTTAGACTTGATGGTAAGTTAAAAGGAGATAGTAGAAATACATTTGCTTATTTCTGGTATATGGATAAGAAATGGAGAGTTAAAGCAGATACACATATAGATAGATTAAAAATTGCTTTTGATGAATTAGTTAACACTGATGAGCCATTTATAATCAAGCCACTTAGAGATCATAAAGGAGAGATTTTAACAATTAAAGGTCAGCAAGTTAGAGACACTAAGTTTTACGTTTATCTAGTTATCTAATTACAGTTCGATTGGTTCTCCTTTTTCGGGAATAAAAACATCATAACCTTCTTCAGTAATAGAATTTGCTAAAGCTTCCATGCTTTTAATTTCACCATGAACAAGAAATGTCTTTTTTAATGTCTTTCGATCTTGATTTCTAACGATATTCATTAAATCATCATGATCTCCGTGCCCACTTAATAAATCAGTTTTTTTAATGGTAGCATACACCATTAAATCACGGTTTCTCAGCCTTACAATCGGATCACCTCGTAAAAGTCTATCGCCTAAAGTACCTTTGGCGCAATAACCAATAAATAAAATAGTACAATAGTAATTTTGAATGTTATAATATAAATGATCTTGAATTCTTCCACCTTCTAACATTCCTGCTGAGGAAATGATGATGCATGGCTCTAAGTAATTCATTATAGACAGACTTTCTTTTTGGTCGTGGACGTAGGTTAAGTTTTCAAATTCAAATTCATCACCTTTGGTTTGATAAAAATATTTTGCTTCATCACTTACTAAATCATGATTTTTTCTGTAAACTTCTGTTGCATAATTAGCTAATGGACTATCGACAAAAATTTGTACTGGAGGTAATAATCCTTTAGTAAAAATTTGATTTAGCGTGAACACTAAAGATTGTGTTCTGCCAATGCTAAATGCTGGTATAATTAATCTACCTGGATTTTTAATACAAGTTTCATTAATAGTTTCAATTAATTTTTCTTGTAAACTTGTATCAGTTGTATGCATTCTTCCCCCATAGGTAGATTCTGAAACTAAATAATCTACTTGAGGTAATGGTTCTGGATCTGTTAATACTGGATAATTTTTTCTTCCTATATCGCCTGTGAATGCTATTTTTTTCTCAATACCATTTTCGATAATGCTAAAAACTGCAGCAGCAGCACCTAATAAATGTCCAACAGGAATAAATGTTAATTCAATATTTCCATTAATTTTAAAAGATTTATTAAAGCGAATAGTTACAAAACGATCTACTGTTTCCATTACATGCTTTTGCAAGTAAAGTGGTTGTGGACCAGATCTTCCTTTTCTATGTTTGGATTTTTTATTTTGTTTACGAAGGAAAATATTAACTGAATCTAACAATAGTAACTCTGTTAAATCAGCAGTAGGTGAAGTGCAAAGAATTTGCCCCTCATAACCCATCCTAACTAAGGTTGGTAAATTACCTGAATGATCAATATGTGCATGAGTAAGTACAACTAAATCTATACTTGCTGGATCAAATGGAAAATACTGATTTTCTTCTTGGTAGGTTCCTTTTTCGTAATCTAATCCACAATCTATAAGTATAGAATAGTTAGCTAATTGTAGCAAATGCATACTGCCTGTAACTTGCTTAGCAGCCCCTAAAATAGTTAGTTTCATGTATAAATACTTTCCTAATTTTTTAAGGTTGGAAAATGGTTATTGTAAGCAAATCAAAAACTTGATTATAAAATTTAAAGAAATGTGAACCCCCGTAATACAAACGGGAGTTGTCTATTAGATTTATTTCTTTTCTGGAGTCTTAACTGGTGGCTCCGGAGGTGTAGATACAATTTCTCCAAATTCATTTACATAAGCCATCATGCTTTCCAAATCTCCACCTGTAGAATTTTGTTGACGCTCTTGCTTACGCTCTAATTTTTCTTCTTTTTTCTTTTGTCTATTTTTTTCTAGCTGTTTCTTCATGAAGGTAGCTTGAGACTTTGCCATAATATTTTGTTTTAATTAAAACTGTCTTTTCTCTGATTTACCTTTTGTTGATCTGTATTAACTGAGTTTTGTTAATATGAAGTGGATCAAAACTTATATTCTATCTAGCATGGCAACGGTATAACCTGCTTAAGATGTAATGCTGAAACAATTTTTTAATTGTTCAGTAGGTATTTAAAGAGAATAGCTTGTTGATATTCCGTTCGTGCAAATATACTGATTTTAAATATAAAATTATAATGAATTTATGGTTGTTAGCTAATAATTAATTGCATTAATATATAATCTATTTAACAAACCTTTAAACACATTCAACTATTTGGCATCATTATTTCATTAGAGTATTTAATTATGAACTAAAATTTATAACAGTTATGAGAAAGATATTCGCAATAGTTGCATTAGCTACAGTTTTAGCTTCATGTGGCAATAGAGCTAAAGAAGATGCATTGGCTAAACAGCAAACAATAGTTGCAATTAAAGACAGTTTAAAATTAGACAGTTTTAAAAGATCAGAAATTGCTGAGAAAGAGAGAATTGTTGAAGAAAAGCATCAAAAAGAATTAGCTGCAGCAAATCGTATACATACAGTTTATACCTCAAGTGGATCTAGCACTAATTACAATGGTGGTTCTACTACAAAAACAAAGAAAAAAGGTTGGAGTAGTGCTGCTAAGGGCACAGCAATAGGCGCTGGTGTTGGTGCATTGGGTGGTATTTTAATTGATAAAAAAGATGGTAGAGGAGCTGTTATTGGTGGATTAGTTGGTGCGGGTACTGGTTATGCGATTGGTAGAAGTAGAGATGTAAAAAGCGGTAGAGTACAACCTAAAAACTAAATTCAATATATTTATATATAGCCCGAGTAATATGTTACTCGGGCTTTTTGTTTTTGTAGGTTATTAAAATTGTACATATAATTGTACTATTATCTACTTAATTAAAAAAATGTATAGCTCTTTAGTTCTTATTTTAATATTTATTTTATCTATAATTTATGTTTTAAGTTTACCAGTATTTGGAGGAAAACTTAATAGAGAGCGATTAAAAAGAATTATTAACTTACCAAATTACTATAAAAATACAATAGAGAATCTTTCTCCAACGCCTGCATTAGCTCACGGAGTAAATTATTGGATGGTCATAAAACAAATGTTAAAAGGAAATGTGAATGCTACTCCTAAAAGGGAATTGCCACATGCCAAGCCCAATTTTAATCGCTCAGAACAGTTAAAAATAACTTGGTTTGGTCATTCTTCTTATTTACTTCAGGTTAACAATAAAAATATTTTAGTAGATCCTGTTTTTAGTGAAAGAACCTCACCATTTCAGTTTTTGGGCACCAAAAATTTTCTAGGCACTAACTTTATAAATACAACAGAAATTCCTGAGCTTGATGTCATATTAATTACCCACGATCATTATGATCATTTAGATTACCAAACTATATTGAAGTTAAAATATAAAACTCAACAATTTATAACCTCATTAGGTGTTGGAGCTCACTTAGAAAAATGGGGTGTTCCCTCAAATCAAATAACTGAATTAGCTTGGGAGGAAACATTTAGTCCTTGCAAAGGTTTATTTTTTACAGCAACTTCTGCTAGACACTTTTCTGGAAGGAAATTTAAGCGAAATCAAACTCTATGGTCTTCTTTTGTATTAAAAACAGGTCAGTATTCCATTTTTATAGGTGGAGATTCGGGTTACGATAGTCATTTTAAAGAAATAGGAAAACTTTACGGACCATTTGATCTAGCAATATTAGAATGTGGACAATACGACAAAATGTGGCCATTAATTCATATGTTTCCAGAGGAAGTAGTACAAGCATGCTTAGATCTAAATGCAAAAAAATTATTGCCTGTACACTGGAGTAAATTTAAACTTGCCGTACATAACTGGGATGAACCTATAATTAGTGTTGTTAAAATTGCAAATGAACGAGATGTTGCTATAGTTACACCTAAACTTGGCGAGAGCTTTAATCCAGAAAATAACATGCCGATCGAGCGTTGGTGGCTAAATGCATAAATATCTTAAATTAAACATTTTATTTTTAGCATTGTTATAAAGTAAATAAAGAAAAATATCATGAAAACAGATCTTATAGAAATTTTTCAAACCATTAGAGCACAAATCCAACCTTATGCTGTCGAAGGTTTTAAAAACAAAACGAATTCTGAAACTGCATATCATTTATACACTGATCAATTAGTGTGTAATTCAGATTTAAATCCTAAAGAAATTTTTTTTTTCGTAATATAAATTAAAGATAATCATGTTTATTTATACTTTTGGTATATTTATACAGATTAAGAAATTAATGTTA
>JBBSRF010000152.1:0-6387 GCA_038243335.1 Sphingobacteriales bacterium | reverse complement strand
GCTAGCACTTATCGTTGCTCTCTTTAGCGGGTCATAATAGTATGAAGCAGTAATATTCCCTGTGAGTAGTTGATTTGAAATCCCATACCTTAACTGGGGTCTAATAATATAGTTTTTTCTGTCTGCTAGAATTTTACGAAAAGTTACACCATATTTAAATGCCAAACCCTCAACAGTGTTAAAAAACACAGAAGAAATTAATGGGTCAAAATAAATATACTTTTTTTCATATCGATTGTTAAAACTGTAACCAGTCATTAATAATTTCCCGATGCCAAATTTATTATTCTTATGCTCTAGTGAGTCTAAATAAGGTTTAGATGTTTTAAGTAATGCGATGCTATCTTTTCTTTTATAATCAAATTGTTCTTCATCTGTTAAAGGAATAGGCCTATTGTTCATCCAATAAAGCGAATCTTTTTTATTTACAGCTCTAGTAATCTTTAAAATTTCTGCAGTAAAATAATTTTTAGGAAAACTTGGGTTAATTTTATAATTGTTATAAATACTAACAAAATAGCCTTCAAATTTAAAGCCTAAAGCGTTGCATTTAAATTGAAATGTCATATTATGAGGCATATAAGTGTTTTCAACTTTATTAAACTCTTGACTAATGTTTAGGGTGTCTACAAAGTTAATTCCCGCATCTTGTGTTAAATATACATTTGTACCAAGTATGCGCCAGTTTTCATCAGCGATGTAAATCACACCTCTAAATACAGGGTCGTTCTTTCTACGCGGTATAACTTCTATTTTATTAATACTAATGCCGTTTTCTTATGTACTACCCAACAATTTATATTTGTAATAAAATAGTGCATTATCTGCAATAGGGGATACGAAACTTCGTGAACTTAAACCACTTCCTTCCAATAAAAGATTATCATAAAAATTAATAATCATATCTGATGCTTTGTTAAAACTAAATGCATTATTCATTCCCGAAACTTTGGAAGAAACCATTTCTTCGTGAATTTCATTTGGGCGTTTAAAACTAAAGCTTGATTGAGATTCTGATAAATATAAAATTCCTTTTCTATTGGTGTCTAAGTCTAAAGTTTTTTGCACATCAATACCGAAAAATTTTTTTGGTGCACCAACTAATTTTTGTAAACCTTTAATGTAAACATCAGTACTAAATGACTCTATCTCATTTAAATGTTTCTTTCTGCTTTTAATAGCTTGCCTAATAATTGCATAGGCTGGATCTTCTGCATTAGATTTAACAACTACGCTATTTAAAGTATAACTTTCTATTTCAAGTATTTCATTAAAAGAAGTGTTTTCACTAATAAAAATTGTTTTTTCAGCAGACTTATAGCCAATTGCTTTAAACATTAAAGTCACTGAACCTTTGTCTACAGTCAATTTGTAGATACCGTCAACATTTGCAGAAACACCTTTGCTAGTATTTTTAATATAAATTGAAGCAAATGGAATAACTTCCCCATCGATAGCTGTAACTTTCCCACTAATCTGATATTGAGCAAATGTTGAACTAACTATTGATAAGCAGAAAATTAAGGAGAGGTATATTTTATTCATAGTTAGGCTAAAGATATAATTAATGATAAAAACTAAACGAAAATAAACTGTTAAAGTTTGTTAACATGTAATATATTATATTTGTATCGTTAATCTATGTTTTAATGGGCGAATCTAAAATAAAATAATTATGTATAAAACATTACAACCCGTTCTGCAAAAGGAACTTGAGGAAATTGAAAAAGCTGGTTTATATAAAAGTGAAAGAATAATTACTACGCCACAAGGAGCAGAAATTAAAGTTAGCTCTGGCGCAGAAGTGATTAATTTTTGTGCAAATAATTATTTGGGCTTATCATCTCATCCTATGGTCATTGCAGCAGCTAAAAAAGCGATAGACGATTATGGATATGGTATGTCTTCTGTACGTTTTATCTGTGGCACACAAAATATACACAAAGAATTAGAATCAAAGATATCAACGTTTTTAGGAACAGAAGATACCATTCTTTACGCAGCTGCATTTGATGCAAATGGTGGTGTTTTTGAACCCTTATTTGGTGCTGAAGATGCAATTATTTCTGACGAATTAAATCACGCATCAATTATAGACGGTGTTCGTTTGTGTAAAGCACAACGTTTCCGTTATAAAAATGCAGACATGGCAGATTTAGAGCAACAATTAATCGCTGCTAAAGATTGTCGTCACAAAATTATAGTAACAGATGGCGCTTTTTCTATGGATGGATCTGTGGCACCTTTAGATCAAATTTGTGATCTAGCAGATAAATATGAAGCGTTGGTAATGATAGACGAATCTCATTGTACAGGTTTTATTGGTAAAAATGGTAGAGGAACGCACGAGCATTTTGGTGTGATAGATCGTGTAGATATTATTACCGGAACTTTAGGTAAAGCATTAGGTGGCGCATCTGGCGGATTTACTTCTGGTAAAAAAGAAATTGTAGATATGCTTCGTCAGCGTTCTCGACCTTATTTATTCTCTAACACTTTGGCGCCTGCAATTGCTGGGGCTTCTGTTGCAGTTTTAGATATGTTAAGTGAAACAACTTCGTTAAGAGATAAATTAGAAAGTAATACCAAATACTTTCGTGAAAAAATGACAGCTGCGGGTTTTGATATTAAACCAGGATTTCATCCAATTGTACCGGTAATGCTTTATGATGCGAAAATTGCACAATCTTTTGCTGCTAAAATGTTGGAAGAAGGAATTTATGTTGTTGGATTTTTCTATCCAGTTGTTGGACAAGGAAAAGCAAGAATTAGAGTACAGCTTTCAGCGGCACATGAGCAACATCATTTGGATAAAGCAATTGCTGCGTTTACTAAAGTAGGTAAGGAATTGGGTGTTATTTAATAATTAGCTATCCAATGAAAACATCCTTTAAGCTAACAAATTTATTTTTTTGTTTATTAATTGTTTGCTCTTCTTGTAAAAAAGAGGATCAAATAAAAAAAATAAATTTAGAGATTTTAACAGCGCAGAAGGAAATTTTAGATCTTTCTTACGGTGGTAATGTTGCCCAAAAAATGGATGTTTATTTACCACCTAATCGCAATGAGAATACAAAGTTAATTGTATTTATTCATGGTGGTAGTTTTATAGAAGGTGATAAAAGTGATTTTACGGCAATAGTAAAAGAATTAGTGAGCGCCAATTTTGCTGTTGTTAATATTAATTATCGATTGGTAGACAAAACAGGTTTATATGATACGCCTTCCAAGCATTTAGAGAGTGCAGTTAAAATTAAAGATCAAGTAAGCGATGTAAGTTTAGCGGTAGATTATGTACTTACACATGCAAAAGAATGGCAAGTAAGTGAAAGTAAAATTGCAATTGCAGGGCATAGTGCTGGCGCAACTCTTGCACTGTTATACGCTTACGACGTAAGAAACATTAATAAAGTAAAAGTAGTTGCTAATTTAGCTGGGGCATTAGACCAAACTTTTGATGATCTTCCAGATTTTATTTTGCAGTTTCTTTTACCAGATTATATTTTAGAAGGCGGTTATCGCTATACTGGTTATGAAGTTAAAAATGTTAACAGTCAGTATTACAAAGCAATTAGTCCACTTTATATAGCAAATACAAATCAAAAGGTACCTACTTTAACTATTTTTCCTGAAAACAATGCTGTTGGAGATTTGCCTAAACAAGATAGACCTACTTTTGATGCTTTTACCTCAAAATTAAATAGTTTAAACGTACCTAATAAATTTGTTCAAATTGCAGGTGCAGATCATCAATTTACCTTTAAAATTAATTTAGTATTAAAAGAAATGGTTGATTATTTTAATATAAACTTAAAATAAAGGTAATTTTTCAGTTCAATCGGTTCATTTTCTAGTAATAAATACATTTCAAGTTAATATTTGAACTCATTACATATAAAATATTTCTTTTAAATGCAGTATCTTTGATGCATGTTACAAGACCAGATCACACAATATACAACAGAGATCAATGAATTTGACACTACAAGTGTCGAGGAACTGGAACAATTTCGTATTCGTTTTTTAGGAACAAAAGGAATTATCAAAGATATTTTTGATGAATTTAAAGCTGTTTCGCCTGAAGAAAAGAGAACGCTTGGTAAAGTATTAAATGAATTTAAGCAATTAGCGGAGCTTAAACATAAAACACTAGGCGAAAGTATTGGAGACCTAGGAATTAAGACTGAAGACTCAAAAATGGATATGACTTTGCCTGGAGAAGGTTTTGAAATAGGTGCTCGTCATCCTTTAGCATTGGTGAGAAGAGAGATTGTTGATATATTTAGTAGGTTGGGTTTTATTGTTGCTGAAGGTCCTGAAATAGAAGATGATTGGCATAATTTTTCTGCTTTGAATTTCCCAGAAGAGCATCCTGCAAGAGATATGCAAGATACTTTTTTTATTAAAAAAGGTGGAGAGAAAGGCGATATCGCTTTGCGTACACATACTTCTTCAGTACAAGTAAGAATGATGGAAGCAGGTCAGCCACCATTTAGGGCCCGAATGCCGGGGCGTGTTTACCGAAATGAAGCTATTTCTGCAAGAGCACATTGCTTTTTTCATCAGGTAGAAGGCTTATATGTTGATGAAAATGTTTCATTTGCAGATTTAAAACAGACTCTATTTTATTTTGTTCAAGAACTTTATGGAGAGGGTACAAAAGTTCGTTTCCGACCTTCATATTTCCCTTTTACTGAGCCTAGTGCAGAGATGGATATTTCTTGTACCATTTGTAAAGGTGCAGGTTGTCAATTGTGTAAATACAGTGGCTGGGTAGAAATTTTAGGCTGCGGAATGGTAGATCCTAATGTTTTAGAGAACTGTGGTATTGATAGCAAAAAATATAGCGGTTTTGCATTCGGGATGGGAATTGAACGGATTGCTAATCTAAAATTTGAAATTAAGGATTTGCGTCTATTTTCTGAGAATGATGTGCGTTTTCTAAGACAATTCAAAACTGCAATCATTTAAATGAGAAAAATTATAGGTTTATTCTTGGTTATACTTTTATGCATTTCTTGTGCGAAAGAAAATAATTTGATACCCAATATACCTGTAAATTTTAGCTCTCCTTTAACAGATCCTAGATTAAGTAGATTAAGTGCTGTAGGTGGTGCTGCTATAGTTAATGGAGGGATAGCGGGTATTATCATCTACCGAAGTGCGAATGCCTATGTGGCTTATGATCGTTGTAGTACCGTAAATCCTGAACAAAAAAATGCTATAGTAGTTGATGAGCCTAGTGTTACGGCCACAGATCCCGTATCAGGAGCAAAATATTTTTTAGAAGATGGTTCTCCCGGGAAAGCACCAGCTAAAACATCTTTAAAAAAATATACTATAACTATTACCGGTAATGCTATTAATGGTACAATTTATATTAGTAACTAATGGAACCAGAAAAAATAAAGGAAAGTATCACAAGAGCGGCAAAAGAGCTGTTCAGAAAATATGGATACCACAAAACTAGTGTAAACGAGATTGCCAAAAAGGCACGCATTGCAAAGGCAACTATATACAAATATTTTGACAGCAAAGAACAGGTTTTAGACGCCATTTTAATGGATTATTTGGCTGTAAATTTAAATGAAATCATAAGTAATAAAGTTCAATTTGCTAATGAGGAAGAGCATTTAAAAGCTTTGGTAATGAAAACTTGCCGTTTATCTTATACAGTTTGTAATGAGTTTATTGGTTGGGATTTTGTACGTGAAAATGCAAATTCACAAGAATTTTTAAAACACCTTTCAGATCAATTGGAAGCACTTTTACTAGCTGCTTATTTAGAAATTGATCACTTTAAAAAGAACCCAGCACGTAGAGAAGGTTTAGCATTTTTGTTAAAGGCAAGTAAGAGTATTGTGTTTTCTTTTGCATTTACATCCGTAAGCGATGCAGATGTACGCAAAAATTTTGTAACCTTTCAAAAGGAGTTGTTACCATATTTGGTTAAAGCGGCATTGTAGGATTTGTAATTTCTAGCGATCATAGCGACGAGAAATCTGCAAGGTCTTATAAATCATCAATAGCTATTAAACTTATTTCAGCATCTGGCAGAAAGGATTTTACGATTAGTCATCTTTTTACTTATTTTATTTTTTCAAAAAAAACATCTAATACATTTCTTTTATTATTAAATAATTTGTAATTACCAAGAAATCAACTTAACTTTTAGGTGATTTTTATTTTGTAAATATTGGTGTCCATTTTTATCATTAATTTACATCAAAATAATTAACTAAATTATATAATTGAATGTCCGTAATGTTACCCATAGTTAAAAACGGTCGCTACGATAAGCCTATCGAATAGTTTTTCTCCAAAATATCTCCTGTTAAGTTTATAGACAAACTCGTTCAAATAAAGCTGAAGATATTTTCCCTTAAT